>NZ_JBHUMO010000056.1:144313-144586 GCF_042685105.1 Enterococcus camelliae
ATAATGCCAACGGATAAGATATAGTCTGTGCTTGCATGAAAGTGCAAGAAGTTCATCAGAGAACTGCATAAGAACTAGCGAGCTTATGTGAACAAACTCTTCACGATAAAGTCAAAAAAACTTTAGTATTTGTGTATAAAATTGTTTATTAAGTACACTAATTGATGTATAATTAACTCATGGATAACGAATACAGACATTCAAAAACAACTGTATCGTTACTCAATTACCATTTTGTTTTTTGTCCTAGATATCGTCGGAAAATATTTGTCA
>NZ_JBHUMO010000056.1:144596-145291 GCF_042685105.1 Enterococcus camelliae
GAAATTGTTTATTAAGTACACTAATTAATGGTTAATTAACTCATGGATAACGAATACAGACATTCAAAAACAACTGTATCGTTACTCAATTACCATTTTGTTTTTTGTCCTAGATATCGTCGGAAAATATTTGTCAATTCCGAAGTAGACGCTAGTTTCAAAACGTTTGTTCATTCAATTTGCGAAGAGAATGAGTGGACAGTCATTGCGTTAGAAACAGATACAGACCATTGTCATCTTTTTATAAATGTTCAACCAACTTATGCACCAGCAGATATCATGAAGGTGATTAAAGGTAGAACATCTAGAGAGCTACGACAATCGTTTGAACACTTAAGTAAAATGCCAAGTGTTTGGACACGGTCTTACTTTGTTTCAACAGCAGGAAATGTTTCTAGCGAAACGATAAAACGATATGTAGAAAGCCAAAGAACAATATATTGAGTTTACGTTAAGGAGGTGTGCAGAAATGAAAAAAGCCCATAAAATCAGAATCTATCCTAATTCAAAACAGGAACTTCAATTTCAAAAAACTTTTGGTTGTGTTCGGTTCTATTGGAATTTTTTATTAAATCAACGAGTTGCAAACTATAAAATGAAAAAAGAAAATCCTGAATATGTTGAAAACAAATTGACCTATGCTGGATTAAAAAAACAAGAAGAATTTGCTTGGTTAAAAGAAGTTGAAGCACAAC
>NZ_JBHUMO010000056.1:145301-145708 GCF_042685105.1 Enterococcus camelliae
ATTACAAACTGTAAAATGAAAAAAGAAAATCCTGAATATGTTGAAAACAAATTGACCTATGCTGGATTAAAAAAACAAGAAGAATTTGCTTGGTTAAAAGAAGTTGAAGCACAACCATTAAGCCAAGTGAATATGGATTTTAATAAAGCGTACAGAAATACATTTCACTCTAAATTTGGGTTTCCTAAATTCAAGAGTAAAAAACGCTCAAAGAAATCCTATCGAACTGCCGTAGGCATGAAAGTTAACGGTCGTTACTTCTATGTTTCTAAAGTCGGTTGGGTCAAAATGGCAGAAAAACTGCGTTTCAACGGAAGATTGATGAATGTAACAATTAGTCAATCCAAATCTGGAAAATACTTTGCAACATTTTTAGTTGAAACCGAGAATCTTCAAAAAGAACCAGT
>NZ_JBHUMO010000056.1:145718-146121 GCF_042685105.1 Enterococcus camelliae
GAATAAAGCGTACAGAAATACATTTCACTCTAAATTTGGGTTTCCTAAATTCAAGAGTAAAAAACGCTCAAAGAAATCCTATCGAACTGCCGTAGGTATGAAAGTTAACGGTCGTTACTTCTATGTTTCTAAAGTCGGTTGGGTCAAAATGGCAGAAAAACTACGTTTCAACGGAAGATTGATGAATGTAACAATTAGTCAATCCAAATCTGGAAAATACTTTGCAACATTTTTAGTTGAAACCGAGAATCTTCAAAAAGAACCAGTAATAGATAGTATTGGATTAGACTTAGGCATAACTCATTTCTGCATCACATCCGCAGGAGAAAAAATCGATAACAATCGATTCTATCGTTCTCTTGAGCAACGACTGATACGTGAACAACGAAAGCTTTCAAACCGT
>NZ_JBHUMO010000056.1:146131-146744 GCF_042685105.1 Enterococcus camelliae
GCTCATTTCTGCATCACATCCGCAGGAGAAAAAATCGATAACAATCGATTCTATCGTTCTCTTGAGCAACGACTGATACGTGAACAACGAAAGCTTTCAAACCGTTTGGAAATCGCGAAAAAACACAATCGAAAGTTAGATGAGTGTCGCAATTACCAAAAGCAAAGAATAAAAGTTGCACGTATCCATGAGAAGATTACAAACCAACGTATTGATTTTTTACATAAACTATCTTCACGACTTACTGATGAGAACCAAGTCATTTGTATTGAAGACTTAAATGTAAAAGGGTTGGTTAGAAACCATAAATTAGCGAAGTCAATTTCAGATGTATCCTGGAGTGAATTCGTTCGACAATTAGACTATAAATGTCAATGGAAAGGTCGCACCTTAATCAAAGTTGACAGATTTTTCCCAAGTTCACAAATTTGTTCTTCTTGTGGTCATAATGACGGCAAAAAAGAACTGAATATTCGTGAATGGGCATGTTCGAATTGTGGAGCAGTTCATGATAGAGATATTAATGCAAGCATAAATATTAAAACCGAAGGACTTTCGGGGATAGCTTAGTAAATTTACGACCGTTAGGACGTATTACCTAAGAACCCCACGA
>NZ_JBHUMO010000057.1:0-728 GCF_042685105.1 Enterococcus camelliae
ACAGATGGGGAAATCATTTCAGAAGGACTTCGTCCTTATATGATGAAAAAACGAGCAATCGACTGGCAGGCCATCTTTCTTGATTGGCGGAGAAAGCCACGTGCCATGCACTACTCTCGCTACTGGAAGTATTTACCGGAACGAATAAAGCTATTCCTTAGTCATCCAGATTGGAAAGAGCAAGATCAGCGATTGAATCGACTCTTAAGCCTGTTAGTGACACATGATATGTCAGGAATTGATGCTCATTTCTATGACTTATTAGCTGCATCAAGTGAGAAGGATGCCTATGATATTGATTGGTACCAATACGATGCCTTTTTATCCCTACCAGAGGAGGTCGTTCATTAGTGGATCAGCTTCGTTTCGAAACCGTTTGTAAGCAACTGAGACTTCCTCATATTCTCCAAATGTTGACGACTCAGGACTTGGAGGTGACAGTGGAAACAAAAGAAGATTGGTTGATGTGTCTTTTGGAAAAAGAATTGGCGTGTCGAGAAAAGGTAAAAATTACTCGTCTTTTAAAACAAGCAAAGCTTCCAATCAATCGTACCTTAGACAATTATGAATGGCATGAGCATATTTGTTTACCAAGTGTGACAACAAAAGAAGAATTATTGAGTCTATCCTTTATTCGTCAAAAAGAAAATGCAGTGTTTGTTGGTACACCTGGAACTGGAAAGACGCATCTGGCTTGTGCATTGGGGCAACTAGCCACCCAATCAGGG
>NZ_JBHUMO010000058.1:0-21288 GCF_042685105.1 Enterococcus camelliae
CTATCGAATACATAGTCATAATCTTCACCTCAAAATGATTATACCACATATTGATTTTTTAAATGATATTTTTATAGATATTTATATATTATGATTAACTGTTGCTACCTTCCTTCATTCGAATCAAAAGAAGGTTCCCATAGTGGAAGTTCAATGGCTTCAAAAGTAATAGGATCCAAACCTGTGACGGATACTCCCAAAAGACGAATTCCTATTTCTACTTGGTTTTGCTCTTCGAATAACAGACTAACAGCAGAGAAAAGATCTTCTTTTCGATACGTCGCTTTTGGCAGAGTTATCCGTCTCGTTTTGGTGACAAAATCACTAGTTCTCATTTTTAAAACAATTATTTTCCCATGACGTTCCAACTTTTTCAACTGCTCAGAAACCTCCTCTGACAGCTGACGCAATTGGGTCAGGCAATCATTCTCCGTGGTTAAAAGCGTCGCATAGGTACGCTCTTTTCCTACTGACTTTCGTTCTCTTTTTGTCACAACTGGTGACAAATGAACACCTCTAACTTTTCGGTAGAGAGAATAACCCATCTTACCAAATTGTTGAATCAAAAAGAACTCATCTTTTTCATATAAATCAGCCCCAGTATGAATCCCTAATTCATGCATTTTGGGTACCGTTTTTTTGCCTACGCCGTAAAACTTTTCAATAGGCAATTTTTTTAAAAATGCGACGGCTTCTTCAGGCCTTACCACCGTCAATCCTCTTGGCTTTTCGTAGTCAGAAGCAAGCTTAGCCAAAAATTTATTGTAACTGACACCTGCCGAGCAAGTTAAATGTAATTCATGCCAAATATCATGCTGGATACATTTGGCTACTTTTATCGCGGACTTGGCATGAATGGTATTTTGCGTCACATCTAAATACGCTTCATCAATCGAAACAGGCTCAACTAAATCAGTATACCGAGCAAAAATGGCGCGTACTTGGCGTGAAACCTTCTGATATTTTTCATGATTTCCTGGTAAAAAAACTGCTTTGGGACATAATTCATAGGCTTTTTGGGCACTCATCGCCGAGTGAATGCCATATTGGCGAGCCAAGTAATTGGCTGTCGTTACCACTCCACGGCCGCCCGTATCTTTGGGATGACGAGCAATTACGAGAGGCCCTTGCGCCAATTTTGGACAGTCTCTCTCCTCAACCGATGCAAAGAACGCATCCATATCAATATGAATGATTTTTCGAGTCAAATCATTTTTTAACGGGAACAATAATTCACCCAAATCTACTCACCTCTCGATTATTATAAACCAAACAAGTGTTTGTTTTCAATAAAACAAGCATTCAAAAATCTACTAACTTGTATTTAATATCTATACAAGTAAACAAATTTTTGTTATAGTTCAACTATTGAGGTGAAACGAATGAATCAAGAAAAATACTATTCGCTATTAAAAGAAAAATTTGCCAGTAAAGAAATGGTCGCCACCGAACTAATTAATTTAGAAGCCATCCTCCACTTACCGAAAGGCACCGAACATTTTATAAGTGATGTCCACGGAGAATATGCGGCATTCGATCATGTTTTACGCAATGGATCTGGCAGTGTTAAAGAAAAGCTACGCGACTGTCTAGCAAACGAGCCAGTCGACTGCAATGAGTTAGCCGTATTAATCTATTATCCGCAACAAAAATTAGCCCAAATCAAACATCAGCGTCCAGCTCATACGATGGCGGAATGGTACGAACAACAAATTATCTATTTAGTAAGAATGGTCACTCACTCGAGTAAAAAATATACGCGTTCAAAAGTGCGGAAAGCCCTCCCCGATCGCTTTCGTTATATTATTGAAGAATTGCTAACGGAAAGTCAAAAAAAGCAAGAAAAACCAGCCTACGTTCATGCAATCATTCAAAAAATCATTCAACTGAAGCAAGCGGACGAACTGATTGAAGATTTGGCCCTTACCATTCAACGACTCGTGGTTGATCATCTACATGTGGTTGGAGATATCTATGATCGCGGTCCCGCTCCAGATGCCATTATAGACCGGTTGATGACCTATCATTCAATCGATATCCAATGGGGCAATCATGATATTATTTGGATGGCTGCCATGGCAGGTTCAAGCCTTTCTTTGATGAATGTCATCCGGATTTGCGCCCGTTATGGGAATTTGGATATTCTTGAAGATCGTTACGGTGTAACCATCCGGGCGCTGATTGATTATAGTCGCAAATACTATCAACCAAGCGAGGCATTCTTCCCCAAGTTGGCAGAAGATGCTGGCTGTTTTTCAAAAGAAGAAAAAGAAACACTTGCCGTTGTACAACAAGCAGCCGCTATTTTGCAATTCAAACTGGAGGGGCAATTAATTGCACGTCGCCCTGATTTTAACATGGACGCACGTGCGGTACTCACGCAGATTGATCCAAAAAACCAGACAGTTTTATTGGGGAAGAAAACCTATCCACTTCAGCAATTTCAAGCACCAACGATTGATTGGCAGCATCCAAATGCATTAACCGATGAAGAACATGAATTAATCACGCACCTTCTCCACAGTTTTCAAGCTTCAGAAAAACTCAAACGCCACATGGATTTTTTAATTGAAAAGGGGAGCATGTACCTTTGCTATAACAATAATTTACTCATTCACGGCTGTATTCCTCTTCACGAAAATGGTGATTTCAAATCTTTCCGTGTCGGTCATGCACACTATGCAGGCAAGGAATTACTCGACTATTTTGAAAAACAAGTTCGGCTCAGCTACACACAACCGACTGTTCATGACGATTTGGCCACCGATACCCTTTGGTACCTATGGACAGGAGAATGTTCTTCGTTATTCGGCAAAAATGCAATGACTACGTTTGAACGGTATTATATCCAAGACAAGCAAACACACATTGAAAAAAAGAATCCCTATTACCAATTACGCAACCAAGAACACATCTGCCAAGACATTTTACGCGCGTTTCATTTACCTATCTCTGGTCATATTATTAATGGGCACACACCCGTCAAAGAAAAAAATGGCGAAAATCCAATTAAGGCAAATGGACGGATGCTTGTCATCGATGGTGGTTTCTCAAAAAGTTATCAAAAAGAAACGGGGATTGCCGGTTACACCTTACTTTCAAATAGTTATGGTCTGCAGCTAGTTGCCCATCAGCCATTTACCTCCGTCGAGGCTGCCGTAGAAAAAGGGACAGATATTATTTCGACTCGTCGCCTAGTTGAAAAAGTGACCAGTCGAACAACTGTAAAGGAAACCAATATCGGCCGGCAATTAATGGAGGAAATGGCGGATTTAACTGATCTTTATCAACAGTTTGATACGATTATCTAAACAAGCAAAAAGTGATTCCCAGTCAATAGATGTGAACAACATCCATTCTCTGGGAATCACTTTGACGATGCCAAAAAAATTCGATTATTGATGATAAGCTGTGTAAAGTTGTTGTCTCGAAAATCCTGTTTGTTTAGCCACTTCCTTAATTGCCGCTGTTGCTTTGATTCCATCTGCCACCATCTGGTTAATTTGCTCCAGACTTGCTTCAATGGATTGTTCGGATCTGTCTTCTTCGATTTCTTGACTACACCCTGACAACAATAGACAACACTCCCCTTTTAACGCATGATCCGTCAAATACTGACAAAGTTCGGCAATGGTGCCACGTAAATATTCTTCATGAACTTTGGTCAGTTCACGACAGATGACGACTTTGCGCTCATCACCATAAATAGTTCGCATATTTTCTAAAGTAGTCGCTATGCGATAGGGAGATTCATAAAAAATCATGGTCGCATGTTGCGTAGCCAATTTTTGAAGTTCTTCTAATTGCTTACTTTTTTTTCGTGGCAAAAAGCCATAAAAATAATGGGGTTGAGGCAGTAAACCCGAAGCAATCAAGGCGGTCAGACCGGCAGTTGGCCCAGGTATTGCTACAACTGCTAACTCTTCAGCTAAACAGGCTAAAACGAGCTCATGCCCTGGATCACTAATCGATGGCATACCTGCATCGCTCACTTGAGCAATCGTTTTTCCTTCTTTCAACAAAGCAATTAATTGCGGAATCCGTTCACGATAATTGTGTTCATGTAAACTAATTTGAGGGACATGGCTGTCAATATGATTTAACAATTTTTGAGTATTCCGAGTGTCTTCACTTGCAATGAAGTCACATTCCCTTAAAAGGTTACAACTTCGTAATGTCATATCTTCCAAATTGCCGATGGGGGTAGGAACCAAATAAAGCGTCCCTGTTGTTGTGGTACGATAACTTTTTTGTTGAAACACCCATATTCGCTCCTTTATTCGAAAAAAGAGCGTAGCAAATCCCCGCTCTTCTTCTTATTTACCAATTTCCCGATAGATAACCTCTAAACAAAATGCACAAGGCTCGTCCCGTTCTCTCCTAGATCCATATAAATCATAGCAGACGTGGAAACCTTCTTCATAAATCTTCTCTAAATTCATTCGTGATTTGGATAGTTCTTGCTTCACTTTTTCTGCTGGAGTTTCAGCAATATGATTTAATTCTCGAATATGATCACGCAATCGTTGATTTTCTAACTCAAGTTGCGTATTTTTTTCTACAATATCTTGCAAAGAAGACTTCATTTCTCCAAGATTCGCCAACAAAGCCTGCAATTCGGCTTCAAAGTCATTTAAACCATCATAAACAGAACGCTTATCCATTTTCATGCTGTTCACCTGCTTTGACGAATTCTTTTAGTTCTTCACTATCGTATTCAACAGTGGTCTGTTCGTGTCCAAATAAACGAACTTGCACCACACGTGATAACATATTCAATCCTGTGACTTTTCCTTTCCCATCTGGCGTTAGAATTTCTTGACCATAATCGGGCATCTCACGCTTTGCTTCAGCATACGTATCATTTTCATAAGACAAGCAACACATCAACCGCCCACATAAACCTGAAATTTTGGTCGGATTTAATGACAGTCCTTGATCTTTTGCCATTTTAATCGAAACAGGAACAAAATCACCTAAAAAGGTTGAACAGCATAGTTGTCGCCCACAAGGTCCGATTCCCCCCAAAAGTTTGGCTTCATCTCGCACACCAACTTGGCGCAATTCGATTCGTGTTCGAAAGACACTAGCCAAATCTTTGACCAGTTCACGAAAATCAATTCGACCATCTGCTGTAAATTGGAAAATCATTTTGGAACGATCAAACGAATATTCGACATGCACCAATTTCATTTCCAATTCTCGTTCACGAATTTTTTGTTTGCCAATTTTCAAAGCTGCCTTAGCATCTTGTAGGTTGCGCTGTTGTTGTGAGTCATCCTCGTCCGTTGCTCGTCGAATGACGGCTTTTAACTGCTGGGGAACATCTTCTTCATCAACGAATTTATTGGGAATAGCTACTTGTGTATAGTAGACAGATTCTTGTGAATGAACTAAAACTGCGTCACCATATTGAAAGACTTCTTTTCCGGGAGAAAAATAGTAAATTTGGCCAGCTTGCTTATAGCGTACACCAATCACTTCAACCATGGGAATCCTCCTCTACCTTTCTTTAAACTTCTTATGAATCAATCGCAACGCCAATTGCTCCGCCACATTTTGAAACGAAACATTCGCTGCGAGTTTTCTTTTTGCATCCAGAATAGCCTCCACTGCCTGATAGTTTGTAGACTCCCCTTGTGTCAACGTCTGTTGATAAAGTATTTGCAACAATTGCAAGATTTGTTCTTGTTGCTTGCGCTCTTTGGCTTTGATAACTAGCTTGCGCTGAACATACAAATAGGCGTTGAGACTTTGATTGGTGAGTAATTGAAACCATTTAATGACGCTATCCTTAGCATCATTAAACCATTCATCTGTAGAGATTTCAACTGCTTTCTCAAAACTATTGGTCAGTTGAACAAGTAGTTTTGCCGAGGCATCAGGAACAGAAGCTTCTAGTAGTCGCTGATAAAGTTGTTCTTTTGATAGTGGGGTGAAATGCACGACCTGACACCTTGATTGAATTGTCGGCAATATTTTTCCAAGGGCATTCGTCTCCAGAATAGCTACAAATGTCCCCTCTGGTTCTTCTAAAAATTTTAGTAAACTGTTGGCGGCCGGGACACTCATTTTGTCGGCTTCTTGAATAATAAAGCATTGCAACTTTTGTTCAAAGCCTGACTTGGTGAATTCACTTTGCAATTGGCGAATTTGATCAACTTTGATCGTTAATCCTTCTGGTTGAATAATCCGTACATTAGGATGTTCGCCCTGAGCAATTCTTAGGCATTGCAGGCAATGATTGCAGGGATTTCCGTCAACTGGTGTTTCACAAAACAGACGTTTCGCTAGCCACATACTTAATTCATGTTTTCCAGTTCCCTGATCACCTTCAAAAAGATAAGCATGTGCCAAATGCCCATGCTCAATCATTTTTTTTATTTGTGTTAGAAGACGCGGTTGATAGGTTGTTAAAAACGTGGTTTCTTCCATCGCCAGTCGCTCCTTATTAGTATTGGTGGAAGCCTTCCATTGGTAATACAAACACGGTTGCTCCACCTACTTCAACTTCTACTGGATAAGGGACCTGACCATCCAACGAAATATCCAAGGACATTGGGGTTGAAACATATTGACGACGAGATTGACAAGCTTTTTTAATTAGTGCTAGTGTTTCGTCAACTCTTTCATCATCAATCCCAATAATAAATGTACTATTCCCCGCTTTTAAAAACCCGCCTGTTGATGAGAGTTTTGTCGCACGAATATTAGCATCGATAAACTCATTAGCTAAACGGTTACTATCTTTATCTTGGACAATGGCTATAATTAATTTCATGTTTCTCACTCCTCAAAAAATAATGGGTATTTTGTCTTAATTGCAGTATAACATTCATTGACTACTTCTTGCACGTCTTGGTTCGCATGAATTAATAAAAATCGCTCTGGTTGCTTCTCAACCAACTTAAGGTACGCATGCCGAACACGTTGATGAAATTCCAAGCCTTCCGTTTCTAATCGATCAATACTAGCTTTGCGACTACGCTGAATTCTTCGTAATCCTTCATCTGAGTCAATATCTAAATACAACGTAAAATCAGGCTGCAGGCCTTCTGTTGCAAATTCATTAATCATCGCCACACTATCCATCCCAATTCTACGACCTGCACCTTGGTATGCCAGAGAACTGTCTACAAAGCGATCACATAAAACCATCTTCCCAGCTTCCAAGGCCGGAATAATGACCTCGACTAAGTGTTGGCGACGCGCTGCCGCATACAACAAGGCCTCTGTTCGAACATCCATTTCTTGATGATTCGGATCTAAAATCAATTGACGAATTTTTTCTGCAATTTTTACGCCGCCCGGCTCTCTGGTTGCAATGATCTTTCCTTTTGCTTCTTTTTCCAGACGAGGAAACAACTCATTCAGGGCGGTCGTTTTCCCTGCTCCATCTGGTCCTTCAATTGTGATAAATAATCCGCTCACAGGCTCTCCTCCATTATCTTTTGCACCTAGCATTATAACACTATATTTCTCGGCGTCCTTCGACTGCTTTCAGTAAGGTTACTTCATCTGCATATTCAATATCGCTACCAACAGCTAGGCCATGAGCCAAGCGTGTGACCTTAATCCCGGCAGGTTTAATCAACCGTGAAAGATACATAGCAGTCGCTTCGCCTTCGGTTGTTGCATTGGTTGCAATAATCACTTCTTTGACTGTCTCATCATGTAGACGTTGAATCAATGAGGCAATATTAATATCATCCGGTCCAGTTCCTTCCATTGGCGATAAAACGCCGTGCAGAACATGATACAATCCATGATATTCGCGCATTTTTTCCATTGCCATCACATCTTTGGGTTCCTCAACTACCAAAATGGTACTCCGGTCACGGGTTTTGTCTGCACAAATCTCACAGGGATCCTCCTCGGTAATATTGCCACATATCGAGCAGAATTGTAAATCTCTTTTGACACTAAGGAGTGATTTAGCAAATTCACTTACTACTTCATCTTTCATGTCAATTGTATAAAAAGCTAAACGTGTTGCTGTTTTTTGACCAATCCCAGGCAAGTTCATATAACTTGCGATGAGACGAGCGATTGGTTCGGGATATTGCACGCTACCTGTCTCCTATTCTTAGAAACCTGGAATTCCTTTAGTATATTTCCCCATCGTTGATTCAATCTCTTTTTCCACTTTTTGAATCACATCATTCACTGCCATTGCGACTAGATCTTCCACCATTTCAACATCGTCTGGATCGATAATTTGAGGATCAATGGTCACTTGTTTTACTTTACGATCACCGGTTACAGTTACTTTGACGTAACCATTTGTGGATTCACCTGTGAATTCGCGTTGATTCAATACCTCTTGCGCTTTCACCATTTCTTTTTGCATTTTTTGGACTTGTTTCATCATGCCTTGCATATTTCCCATACCACGCATCATTTTGTTTTCCTCTTTTCTTAATTTTTTTCAATCGTCGTCAAGTCGCCAAATAATTCTTGCGCTTTTGACACGAGCTGGTCTTCTTGATCAGAAAGGAGTGACACTTCTCCTGTCGTTTCACTTTCTTCTTCTAGTGTATCGTTTTCCCGATTCCCTGCAAGAAAATCTTTCCGCAGAGTCGGCCAATCTTCCTTAGTAATGAAAACTGGACTAGGCGCATAATCCGTTACAAAGCGACTGATATGATTATGCAACGTTAAAGAAAATTCTTGATTGGTTGTTGCCCGTTGACAAATAATTTCATAGTCAAAGGCAATAATAAGCCCTTCCTCACTGGCTGCTTTGGGTTCACTTGCTTTCAACATCGCCTTTTGCGTAGGGTTCATGGAATCTAAAATATCATCCCAAACCGTTCGCAATTGTTGCATTCGTTGCTTTGTGGCCATTTTTAAAACCTGATTTACCCGTTCTCTAGGTATGCGATATTTCGTCGCTGAAGTTTGTGAGCGAACCGCGTTTACCGGTGGCCGCTCTTTTTCAACAGGTTTGTTTTGCTCAATCTGGCGCAAAGCTTGGCGCAGGGATTGAACTTCTTTTTGTAAAGCTTGCACTTGACTAACAAGCTCATTAGAGACAGCTTGTCCTTGGTAATCAGCAGGATTTTGCTCCACCAGTGGCTGCGATCCAGTCGCCAACTTCACCATAGCGACCTCTAGGTATACTGTCGGACTTGTCGTCAAACGTATATCATTTTGCGTAGCATTCAAAATGGCAATCCATTCATACAACTGATCAGCAGAGAGTTGCTGAGCCAATTCTTGGAAATCAGCTGTTATTCGCTTGTTTTCTTTGGTTAATAACGCTGGAGCTTGTTGATAAACCAGCAAATCACGACAATAAAACAGGAGATTTTCAAGTAAGCGTCTCGCCTCTTTGCCAGACTCAAGCAAGTCATCCAGCTGTTTTAAAGCAGCCGTCACGTCTTTTGTCATACAGGACAGTAACAAGTGATCGATTAATTCCGAAGTCACACTTCCGGTCACTTCAAAAGCATCTTGCGTTGTGAGCGTACCATCAGCAAATGCGATTGCTTGATCCAGAATACTCAACGCATCCCGCATCCCGCCTTCTGCAGCACGGGCAATCACCTCAAGTGCCTCATCTTCATAAGTCAGATTCATCGCCTGCAAAATTTCCTTTAGGTGTTCCACAATTGCTTGAGGCAAAATACGTTTGAAATCAAATCGCTGTGTTCTTGATATGATGGTTGCGGGAATTTTGTGAGGCTCTGTGGTCGCCAAAATAAAAATAACATTTTTCTTTGGCTCTTCCAATGTTTTTAGTAATGCATTGAACGCGCCTGTCGACAACATGTGCACTTCATCAATAATGTATACTTTGTATTTGGCCTGTGTCGGTGCGTAATTGGCACGATCGCGAATGAACCGAATTTCCTCGACACCATTGTTACTAGCTGCATCAATTTCGATGACATCTTCTTGACTGCCATTGGTAATGGACTGACACATTTCACATTCATTGCACGGCTCCCCATCCACACTATGAGGACAGTTGATGGCTTTTGCAAAAATTTTAGCTGCACTGGTCTTCCCCGTCCCCCGCGGTCCAGTAAAGAGATACGCGTGAGAAATTTGTTGCTGCACAATGGCATTTTTTAATGTTTGAGTAATTGCTTGTTGTCCAACAATTTCATCAAATCGTTGGGAACGCCATACTCGATACAAAGCCTGATACGCCATCTACTCTTTCACCTCACTTGAAAAAATCACTATCTACTATTATACGAAATTTTTTAAAAAAAAGAAAGCTACGCCTCATCCACCAAAACTCCGACTTGCGACGGATGTTTGGAACTTTCAAGGCTATGGTATAATAAAACAAACAAATTTTTTTAACAAAAAAACGCTTGAGGAGGAACACACATGGGACTAATAAAAGCAGCAACAAGTATGATTGGCGGCGGATTAGCTGATCAATGGCTGGAAGTCATTGAACCGGATGATATGGGTGATACGACGGTTTTCACAAAAGGTGTCAAAGTTCGTCAAGACAGCAAACGGGGTTCAAATAAAAAGGGAACAGATGATGTGATTACCGATGGATCAGTTGTTCACGTTTATCCAAATATGATGATGATGGTTGTTGATGGAGGAAAAATCATCGACTACACTGCAGAAGAAGGCTATTACACAGTTAAAAATGATCTTGCTCCTTCCATGTTCAATGGATCATTGAAAGGTGCCATTTCAGAAACCTTCGACCGTTTCAAATTTGGTGGAGTGACACCTCAGAAACAACAAATTTTCTATATTAACTTACAAGAAATTAAGGGCATTCGTTTCGGTACCTCTTCTCCAATCAATTATTTTGACAATTTTTATAATGCGGAATTATTTTTACGCGCACATGGTACGTACTCCATCCAAATTACTGATCCAATTCTCTTTTACAAAAATGCCATTCCTCATAATCAAACAAAAGTAGATATCAATGACATCAACGAACAGTATTTGGCTGAATTTTTAACTGCGTTACAAGCTTCCATCAATCAAATGTCAGCGGATGGACAACGAATTTCTTATGTCCCTTCAAAAAGTATGGAACTAAGCAAATACATGGGCAGCGTATTAGATGATCAATGGAAACAAACTAGAGGAATGGAAATTGTTTCAGTGGCAGTGGCTAGTATCTCATACACCGATGACTCTACGAAGTTAATTAACATGCGTAATCAAGGCGCCATGTTGGGTGATGCAACGATTCGAGAAGGATTTGTTCAAGGATCGATTGCAGAAGGTATCAAAAATGCTGGTAGCAATCCAAATGGTGCAACCAATAGTTTTGTTGGAATGGGTATGGGCATGAATGCTGGTGGCAATTTTCTTAATCAAGCCTCACAGACCAATCTCAATCAAATGCAACAACAACAACAAAGCACTGACACTTGGAAATGTGCAAAGTGCGGCACAGAGAACACTGGTAAATTTTGTAGCAACTGTGGCGAAGAAAAACCCCAAGCAAATCGTTCAGCTAGTATTAAAATGAAATGTGCCGCATGCAGTGCCATTATTGATTTGGCCAATGGTGTACCAAAATTCTGTCCAGAGTGTGGCAAACCATTCCAAGGTGTTCCTGTTGATTAAGGCTTTTCTCATTTTAAAAACAAGGAGGTTACGTAATGGAAGTCATTACTCATAAATGTCCCAATTGTGGCGGGGCATTGACTTTCGAACCATCCGATCAAAAATTTCACTGTCCATTTTGCCTAAGTGTTTTTACTGCAGATGAATTGACGGCTTTCGAGAAAAAGCAAAAAGAAGCCCAGCTTGTTGATAAAGCAACTGACCAAACACCAAACCCGTCGGACGTTGCCAGTGAAGAAGCCCTTGAAACAACGACCGACCAAGCAGACGCTTCAGGTGACATGAACAACATGGAATTATACACCTGTCCCAGTTGTGGAGCGGAAATTGTCACCGATGAAACGACTGCCGCTACCTATTGCTACTTTTGTCATAATCCCGTCGTTTTAACCGGGAGATTGAGTGGCAACTTTTTGCCAAACCGAGTTCTCCCATTCGCAATCAACAAAGACCAAGCAATCAAAACCTTCTTGCAATGGGCGCAAAAGAAATGGTTCGTTCCAAAAGACTTTTTCAATCAGGCCCAAGTAGAAAAATTAACGGGCGTTTACTTTCCTTACTGGGCAGTTACAGCAGATGCCCAGGGTGAGCTGAGCGGGATTGGAACAAGTTTACGAGTCTGGGTTTTAGGAGATATCGAATACACCGAAACGAAAGAATACGCAGTAAGACGCTCCGGAAAATTACAGTTTCGTGATTTTATCCAAAATGCGCTCTCAAAAAATGTTCAAAAAAAGATGGTTGAAGGCGTCCAACCGTTTCCCCTTGAAAAAGCAGTACCTTTTGAAAACCAATATCTCGCTGGTTTCCAAGCTGAAAAACGGGATATCGAATACCTTGATGTTCAAGATACCGTGCATCAAGAATTAGCCGACTACGGCCAAACATTATTAAGTGATACAGTTAGCGGGTACACCACCTTCCGAACAACGGGCAAACAACTGGATATTACAAAAGAAGACAAACAATACGTCCTATTACCTGTTTGGCTTGTAACCTACCAAGCTGCTAATGAGAAGAAAAAAACATTCTATTATGCAATGAATGGGCAAACGGGTAAAACAAGTGGGATTTTGCCCTTGAGTTATGGAAAATTGACAGCTTTTTGTGGCGGTATTTTTGCGATTGTAGCCATTTTGCTGATGATTGGAGGCTATTTTCTATGAAATGGAATAAGAAACTAGCAATCCTCGGTGCCTTCGTTCTCCTGCTATGGCTTTTTCCTACAAAGGGGCATGCTCAATCGGTCGATGATCAAGCAAGTCTCTTTACCGAAGAACAAATAACCGTACTAAATCAATTGGCAGCCAATTTGGACGAGAAAATCAAAGGGCGTGTGTATATTGTGACAACTACCTCCAATGATGACTCGGAAGAAACCTATGCAGACAATTATTTACGGAACAAAGTAGGAAATAATCAGAATGGTTCGGTGTTCTTGATTGATATGGGTCAACGCGGCTATCATGTTTCGACATCCGGCAATATGATTGATTATTTAACCGATAGTCGCTTAGAAAAAATGTTGGATTCCATTCAAGAAAACTTAAGCGCTGGCTCGTATTTTGAAGCCGCCAAAAGCTATTTGGAAGAGTCTTCTGCTTATGTCAGCGACGGCGTACCTGGTGGCCATTATCGTGTCGACCGTGATACCGGCAAAATCACCTACTATAAAGTTCTGACCCCTTTTGAAATCATCATCGCGCTAACGGTAGCTAGTATCATTAGTCTCATTACGTTTTTCTGGATAAAATCAACCTATCAATTAAAACGAAAAACCTATCATTATCCATTTAGGGAAAAGGCAACGGTGACATTAGCTGATCAAAGCGATCGACTAACAAAATCATTCGTCACAACTCGGCGAATACCAAAACCATCCAATAATAATAATGGTGGCGGTTTTGGTGGAGGCAGTACCACTCATTCCAGTGGCGGTGGCACTTTTGGTGGAGGCGGAGGGAAATTTTAATTTGACCTCATTTATTGAAAGAAAGCGGGTTTGAAACTGACTCGTTTTCTTTCTTTTTTTGTCATTTTTCCCACTTTTGATTATCTTATTCGTCAAAACAATGCATTTTTGCCGATAATTTTCAGAAAATAATGACAATAGCAAAAACTAGTGGTATACTTTGGAAAATAAAAGGAGTGGTTAGGATGACACAAGCTATTGACTGGAAAAGCTTAGGGTTTGAATATATCAAAACACCTTATCGCTTTTTAGCAAAATGGAAAGATGGAAAGTGGAATGAAGGCGAATTGACGGAAGATAATGTTTTACATATTTCCGAAGCTTCGGCAGCATTGCATTATGGTCAACAATGTTTTGAAGGGTTAAAAGCGTACGGACGCAAAGATGGCGGCATTAACTTGTTCCGTGCCGATGAAAATAGCAAACGACTCAACAAAAGTGCCGAACGGTTACGTATGCCTGAAGTTCCTGAAGAATTGTTTCTAAAAGCGGTAACGAGTGTCGTGCAAGCGAATCGTGAATTTGTTCCTCCATATGGAACAGGAGCTACCTTATATATTCGTCCTTTATTAATTGGTGTTGGAGATACAATTGGTGTCAAACCAGCTCCAGAATTTATTTTCACTGTATTTTGCATGCCCGTTGGTCCGTATTTCAAGGGTGGCTTAACCCCCACTAACTTTATTGTATCTGATTATGACCGAGCAGCACCCAAAGGAACAGGCGCAGCAAAAGTTGGTGGCAACTATGCTGCTAGCATGTTACCAGGTGAAGAAGCTCATAAACACAATTTTTCAGATTGTATTTATCTTGATCCCGAAACGCATACAAAAATTGAAGAAGTCGGTTCAGCAAACTTCTTTGGTATCACAAAAGACAATGAGTTTATTACACCAAAATCACCATCAATATTGCCAAGTATCACCAAGTATTCCTTACTTTACTTGGCCGAACACACGCTCGGAATGAAAGCAATCGAAGGCGATGTTTACATTAATGAATTGGATCATTTTGTGGAAGCTGGTGCTTGTGGCACAGCCGCTGTTATTTCGCCAATCGGAGCTATTCAGACGAAAGACGAGTTTCATGTCTTCTATAGTGAAACCGAAGTAGGTCCAGTGACAAAAGCCTTGTACGATGAATTAACGGGTATTCAGTACGGGGACCGTCCAGCACCTGCAGGTTGGATTTTTGATGTACCTGTTGAAAAATAATTTGCTAGCCTATCGCTAAAAATGAGCCATTCCCTAAGTTGAAACGTTATCGTGCTTCTCAGCATTTAAACGTTCAGCTAGGAATGGCTCATTTCTTTTTCTATTTAGAAGTTTTTCGTTTACGCTTCCTTCGTGTAAACAGAAATTCTTGCTTGATCAACAGTTGGATTACGCAATTCTTCCACCATTGCTGCAGCATAATCCGCATAACTAATGTAGCTTTCCCCTTTTTCATTGGTCGTAAACTGTTCTCCAGCAAATGCAACTTTCCCTGTCTTAGCTCCATTTGCCTGGAAGTCAGCTGCAGGACTGACATAAACCCAATGAACATCCTTTGCTTCACGTAACCGATCCAACCCTTTACTCATATTGATTGCAACTGGTTTATAGGCGTCTGGAAAATCAGGTGTTTCAAAAAGCTGGGTTGTATGAGATGGATCAATATACAAACTTCCAGCACCACCAACCACGAATAATTTCGTCGTGCTTCCTGAAAGAATCGTTATCAAATGATCAATTGATGTTTGATGTTCAGTTAGTTTTTCTGGATTCCAAACCCCAAAAGCATCCACTACAGCATCAAATTCTTCCAAATCTTCGCGTGTTAAATCATACAAATCTTTCAGGATTGTTTTTTGAGCAACAGTTTGATTCGTATGACGAACAATCGCTGTTACATCCAATCCTTTATCTACGGCTTCTTTTACAATTAATTGACCTGTTTTCCCATTAGCTGCTATTACTGCTAGTTTCATTTTGTTGTCTCCTCCTAAATTTGCATTATTTCTCTTACAAACCTATAATAACGGTATTAGTAACTTTTGAAAAGTAAGTACTTTTTTGTAACTTAGTTACTAATAAGTAACTATTAGAAAGGAAAACCTATGAAACTAGACTTACCAGCTTGTCCTGTAGAGACCACTTTGCTTTTTTTAAATAATCGTTGGCGAGTTTTGATTCTCAGAGATTTAATGGATGGAAAAAAACGATTTGGTGAACTGAAAAAATCCGTTGGTTCCATTTCTCAAAAGGTATTGACGGAGAATTTAAAAACAATGGAAACATATCAATTACTAACCAGGACGGCTTATCCAGAAGTGCCACCTCGCGTCGAATATGAATTAACCGAAACTGGTTACAGTTTAGCCCCCGTTTTAGCTAGTCTTTCTCAATGGGGATTGGATTACCAAGCAAAGCAATAACAATGAACGCACCAGTCAGCATGCTTTTATTGATGCATACTGTTCTCGTCATTGGACACCAAAAAAGCAGTTGCAAAGGAGACTTTGCAACTGCTTGTCATTTACAATTGATTAAGCTTTAACTACGTTTGTAGCTTGAGGGCCACGTTGACCTTCTTCAACGTCAAATGTAACTGCTTGGCCTTCTTCTAAAGTTTTGAAACCGTCACCTTGAATAGCTGAAAAGTGTACGAATACATCGTTTCCGTCTTCTGCAGTGATGAAACCAAATCCTTTTTCAGAGTTGAACCATTTTACTGTACCGTTATTCATTATAACTTTACCTCCATGACACATTACGTGTTTAATTGTAATAATAGATGATGTGAAATGAAGAATGTACCAGTATTGGATAACTCAAGATTTGCATATCAATTTATTACATTACTACCATAACATGAATTCTCCTATATCACAATCATTTTTATGAACTTTCATCAAATATTTTTATTTAACCATGACGCAGTATCCTCTAGATACCCTTTTCGTTCATCATTTGACAAGTACGGTACCCTGCCAAAAAAAAGATGGCCCAAAATTTCAACATCTACCCCATTGAAAATCCACTCGGAAGTTAATAATTTGATTGCTTTTGTTAACTCAGTATCCTCTCCGTCCATTGCTTGTGGTTGACCAGTTGGTGTTAAGAAAATAGCTTTTTTCCCGGCAAAACGTTTCTTTGGTTCATCTGATTCAAAACTATAAGCGAACCCATGTTGAAATACACGATCAATATAGCCTTTTAAAATTGCAGGCATCCCATTCCACCAAATCGGAAAAACATAGATAAGTAAGTCACTTTCCAAAATTTTTTCTTGTTCAACTAAGACATCTGGTGGAAATATTTCTTGGTTTCTAACAAATTTACCCTCTTCGACGTGAATCGTATCCTCAGCTGCCAGAACTGGTTGGAAATTTAGTTGATACAAATCACGTACTTCTACTTCCAGTCCTTTTTCGCATAATGTATGCTGGACTTGCTTTAGCAATGCGTGCGAAAAGCTTTCTTTTCTAGGATGGGCATAAATAATCAGTGCCTTCATTTCATCTTCCTTCTTTCTGTTTACTTTCTACTTTTATTTTATCGTTTTTTGGTGTTAAATAGATAAATACCGGAAATTATTTTTTGCAAAGGAAGTCGTACTATGAAACGTTATCTTGCCCCTATCTTTCTGATCGCCGCCTGCGTAGGTGATGCTTCACTGCCATATATCTTAGGATTCGTTTACCCGTCCTTCAGTCAGAGTGCGGATGTCATTAGTATCCTGGGCGAGCCAAATAGCCCAGTCCAAACTCTCTTTAATCAGTTATCAATTGTGACGGGTTCGCTTTTTGTCTTAGGAGCACTGGGATTGCCGGGATGCTTTAAGCAAGATCATAATCGTCTAGCTATTAATTTAATGAGTGTATCGATAGGCACTTACGGACTATTCGATTGTGTCCTTAGTGGCTTAGTTGTCATCAATGACCGAGAAACTTCCTTCAATCCAATCTATCTTTTGCACTCGGCTGTTACCGGTATTGGTATGCTTGGTTTACTGATTGCTTCTTTAATCAGTGGCTGGCTTGCTAAAGAACGCGGACAAATGAAGTGGGCTACTTTCTTTTGGACCTGTTTGACACTTGGCAGTTTATGCATCGTTTTCTTCCTTAGTTATTATGTACCATTCTTACATGAGCGTTTTGCTACTACTCGTGGGTTGTGGCAGCGTGCAAGTCTATTCTTTTTATATAGTGCTGCAATCGGCGTCGCTCAAAAAGCTTGGTCTACTGTCGTCAAAAAGGATGTCTATCAATTTTCATAAAACGGCGCGCAAAAAGACCATACCAACCAAAAGATTGAGAATCAATTTCTGGATGGTATGGTCTTCTTTTAGCTGAACAATCCTGTCTCAGCCTTTTTTTGAAATAAATGATTATTTTAATGTGTTGGTAATTCAGGTGCCTAGAAGCCCCTGTTGCTGATTAGAATGGGATTCCTAGTATTTTCTGATCAATGAAAAACTCTGATATAGTCCCATTAAATTTACAAAATATGGTCAAAAAGATAGTCAAAAAAATCGCCAGTATATCTCTATATTAAAAATTAATCCAGGGAGACTTCAGTGTTTTTCCCCTATTGTATTTAAAATAGATTAAATAAAAAAATTAATTTTTAGCACGACTTTGTTTTCTAACAGCCTCAACTGCTTCAGTAATATTTTCATTATTTTGAGAAAGCGTATCCCAATCATCCCAAAAATCTCTAGTTGCACTTACTGGTCTATGATCAACACTTGGCTTATCTAAAAGTATTCTACTAGGCAGCAAAATAGCATCTCCAACAACCAAAGCTTCACCAACATCAAGTAAGGGTAGCAAATCAATTGTACTTTTTAAAGTATCTGGTAAGAGGTTCTTGATGACAGACTTATCACGATCATTCGTTAATCTTAAAACCACAAAATTGTTACATTGACTGAGGATTGTTTTGCTGATATCAGAAGGTCTTTGGCTAACGGGAACCAAAGATACTCCATATTTTCTCCCTTCTTTCGCTATTCTCTCAAAATTATAAAGAGCCTGTTTCTGTGTAGAATCTGCTTCATCCTTGATTGGTAAATATAAATGGGCTTCATCACAAATCAAGGCGAAAGGTGTCCTCTTATCAGCAACCATCCAGAACTGAATATCATAAAGTAAACGTGCCAAGGTACCTGTAACAATTGGTAAAATATCAGACGGAACTTCAGAAAAATCAACAATTTTTATACCTTTTTTTCCAGATGTATGGCCTATTAGTGTAGACAACATTTTAGAAAGCCAACCATAGTCAAGAGTCGCTTTATTTGGTTGAAACATGAACCCATAAGTTTTATCCGATACTTTTGCGTTTAATCTGGAAATGAACCTTGTCAACTTTCCTTCCCACTCACCCTTTACGGGTTTCCCGGTCGATCCTACTCCTTTTTTCGTGTCATCAATGACTAATTTTGAAATCAATTCATTGATTTCAAATGGAATTGGTGAATCAACAGTAAATGTTTTTGTAACATCTTCTTTTCCTTCATTTATCAAAGTTTTCTCTTTTAGTTCTCTAATGTGTAAGGTGAATCTAGAGGATTGATTAGGAGCGTTAGAATCACTTCTATCAAGAATCATTGACAGTAGTTCTTCTCTGTTTAATAACCAATATGGAAGAAATAGTATATTCTCATCTGAATCCTCCAAATCCCCTGGTCCAGCAATTTTATAGTACTCTGCAATTTTGGAATCATGATTAGTCAGTGATTTGTATTCACCATGCATATCAAAAACCAAGATATTAGAGTACTCTAGTTGGTTGGCTTTTTCTAAAATATTAGCAACACACCAACTTTTTCCTGAGCCAGTACTACCTAAGACAGCAGCATGCTTTTGGAAAAATTTATTCCCATCTAGAGAAGCTCTTGCATTACCATCCATAATAAACTTGCCAATATCAAGCTTTTTTTCAGAACTAATTGAGTTACTTAACAAGTTCATGAAATTTTGTAGATTGGTTCCTACAAGACAATAGCTCTTACTTTCAATTTGAGGAAAAACATCAACTCCCCGTTTAAAAATATTTTTTTTTTCACCAAAGACCGTATAATATGTCCTAATAATATTGACCTTTACATAGTCTGCAGAGGAAACCATAATCTCTTGTTCATCTTCATCAGTATCGTCAAAATCATCAATATATTTTCTTGTTACTTTTTCAATTAGTGAAATTAATAGCTGGTGCTTCTTACCTGTTTCAATAGCAATCAAATTTCCAACACTAATTCTCCCCATAATATTTGGATTATCAATCTCAATTATTACTTGAGATGTATCCACATAAGTAACATTTCCAAGTAAGTCGCTGTTGTTTAATTCAATAAGCTTATTCATTAAATACCTCCTTGACCATCTCTCCAATATCCCAAAGATTTACTTTTTTAAGTATCGTTTCAGCTTCTATATTAATGATTTTTGTACCTAAATTATCATGTGTAAACGCAGTTACATTAGAAAAATTTTTCACAATTTCATTCGCCTTTTCAGAAAGAGTATGAGTAAAAATTAATGTCGGTTTCCCGGATAAAATTTGTTTTCTTAAATGTGTTTCTAAATGGTCATCACTAAATCCGTACCCTATAATAATGAATCTCTCTGCAGAATCAATTGAATCATTTGCTTTTGCCCTCTGAGAATCAAATGGCTCATTATACCCTTCGCGATACTTATTTGCGCCTGGAGTGATTATTAAACAATCATCTTCTCTTATCATTGGAGCCGCAATTGGTTCATTATTCACTATATACCAACTCAAACAACCATGTGGTTTCAATATCGTTACCTTTGGAGCAAATTCTACTGCCTGCTTCTTTTTTCTCTTTTTTACTCCTACACAAAAAGAATACTTACTTTGATTCGGCAAATATCTTGAAAAATACTTTCCAACAAATAGGTTATCTACTCTGAGGCCAACTAATTCACAACTATACTCAATAAGACGATCATAATTAGTTGTGATAATTGTAAGACCATTATTTCTTATATTAAATCTCATTAAATAAGCAGATAATCTGAATGAATCGTTTTCTAGTATAACTCTTTTTAGCGCTTGATCCTCTTTGCTCCGAACATAATTAGCCGTTAATTCCCGAATTTTCTGTTCTAAATTTTTTGTTGGTTTTACCTCATGTAACGTCTCCTCCAGTCCTACTCCTTCATCAAATCGTTCACTAATTTCGTTCCAAATCTTTTTTTCATCTGCTGTTTTAAGAAAGGTAGTCATCTTGTTATCCAGTTCATTAGCAAGATCTCCCATACTGGGAAGCCCTTCAGCTATGGAAAGTCCTGATCCAATTATTGTGACAGTACCATCTTGAAAAAAATCCTGAATAGTTTTTTTTAAATCGTTCATTTTCATAAAGCCAACCTCGATCAACAATTATTGAGTCTTATATTGAAAAAGTTCTATTCTTCACAATCATTTCATTATAACATTCTTTTGCTGTCAACGGCACCTTTAAAATGTAGGAAAGGGGGTGCGGATGTTTTTCTGGACCATTTTTAACAAATAAATCCTTGTTTCTTCCGATATTGAAGTTGACTTAGTCCTCCTAAAGATAACTTGATTCGTTGATTATTGTACCAATGGATATAGTCATCTACCTGATCGATAAACTGATTGATTGTTATGTTTTTCCAGTCACGTTGATAAAACACTTCATTCTTTAAACGTCCAAAGAAACCTTCACACGCTGAGTTATCTGGCGAGCATCCCTTTTTAGACATAGAACGA
>NZ_JBHUMO010000058.1:21298-79329 GCF_042685105.1 Enterococcus camelliae
AAGTTTGCCTTGTGCATTCGTTCAATCCAACCTGGCCATCGATAGTGAGCACCACGATCCGAATGAATAATCGGATGCTCTTGATCTTGCAAGGTAGCTACCCCAGTATCTAGCATAGTATTCACTAATTCTGAATCAGGCTTTGTTCCAATGGTCCAGCTAATAATAGCTCCATCATAACAATCAACAAGTGGGGATAAATAAACTTTTCCTGCGGGAATTTTAAACTCAGTAATATCTGTTAACCATTTTTCATTTGGTTTTTCTGCTTTGAAATGACGATTCAAAAGATTTGGTTGTGCAGGAGTAATTTCTCCAACATATGAAGAGTATTTTTTTGCTTAGAAAATTTAATCATCAAGTTTTCCTCAAGCATTAATCTCCGTATGACTTTTTCAGATAGGCTTTTCCCCATGTTTTTTAAAGCTTGGTGAATTCTGCGATAACCATAAGCACAGAAGTTACTGTTGAAAATAGTCATGATCAATTGACGTTCTTCAACATATTTATCTGGTTTCTCAAGTGCCTTTTTTTGATAAAAATAGCTACTTTTAGACAACTTAAGTTGTTAAAGCAGCTCCTTCAACGTAAATCGATTTCTTTGAGCATCAACCAATATCGTTTTTTCTTGATTTGATAGATAAAGAAGATTGATGCCTTTTTCTTTTTTTTAGCAGTTCAGCAGCTCCTTCTAGCAATGCTTTTTCGATTTGTAATTGGTGTACTTGTTTTTGTAATTCTTCCACTTCTTTTAAAAGTAACTCTTTTTGGTTGCCTTGATTTTTTGAAGTCATGCGAAATGGGAAATCCTTTCCAAGAAACGTATTTTTCCATTGGTAAAGCGATCCTCGACTGACGCCTTCATCTTTAGCTAACTTTTTTCTATTGGTTCGAGGTTTGTAAAACTTTCTCAACACGTCATCTTTTTGATCTTGGTTTAACTGTACCGCACTTTTCCTAAGTTTTCTAGCCCCGGGCGCTAGTTCTTCACACCATTGTCGTACAGACTCTCGATTCGGGTAACCAAGCAGTCGAATCGTCCTTGCATAGCACTGTCCATATTCAAAATAATGATTCACAGCTATTCGTTTTTGTTCTTCAGAATACTTTGATTTTTTGGGGTAATCCGAATGAAGCTCTCCAGATATCAAATATTCCTTGTACCATTTGCGAAGTGCGCCAACTGACGGATAGCCTAATTCATGAATGGTAGCTACATAGGAACAATCGTACTTTAAAAATAACTGAATTGCTTTTACACGTTCTTCGTGGGAAAACATACGGGCATTCCTCCTGAGTTCATTTTTGGTCCAGGATTATGTCCGCACCCCCAACTCTGCACTTTTATTTTGCCATAAACACCTAAGCTGTTTGAAATCAAAGGTTTGGGAACAGCTGATTTTTTAAAAGAAGAAATTCCATTTTTTCACATTTTTGACAACTGTAAGTATGTTGATAATGAACAAGAGCGTCTAACATAGCTTGATGGAATCGGATTTCTTCGCGCACTTTCGTGCGCCCGATATCTTTCATTTGTGAACCACAGTGTTCGCAACACTGCTCTTCCAATGGTAGGACATATTCTAGACTCGTTTTGGGTAAATGCTTCAGTTTATCGGCCTTTGTGCCCAACACCCGTTGATGCCCTTTTACCGTTATAGATGAAGGAACATCCTCTGAGACCACTTCAAAGGCGGTTTCTTGGTTAAATAAATTAAGCTGTCCATTGTCATCGACGGGAAGAGTTTCTTTGGAACGACCAAATAATTTGTTGGTTAGATAATTGATTTTTTCATTTAACAGTTGGATTTCGGTTGTTAGATTTTGAATGGTTTGCTGCTGTACCTGATTCGTTTTATTCGAATCTTGAAGTAATTTAAGCAGTACATCTTGATTTTCCAAAACTTCTTCCTCCTTCCAACAGGATTAATCTGGGTCTAAAATACCACAAAAAATGTAAAAAAAATAGAGGCTTCACACAAGTAATTGTGTGAAACCTCTATTTAAAAGCTGCCTTTTTTGCCTAGTGAAATGGCCTTGGGTTGATCTACACTCAAACTTTCCAACCTGCTGATTCGTTAGGGTTCGAATTTCTTCTTTCTTGGCCATTTTAATCGACCATTGTCGATTCGTTTATAACAAAGAAGGAAACCATCACCATCCCAATGGAGAAGCTTAAAGCGGTCTTGCCGATTTCCGCAAAATAGGAAGACGGCATCTTCATACAAGTCCAGTTGATAATCTTGTTGGATGAGGCTAGCTAAGCCGTCAATGCCTTTCCGTAAATCCGTTTTCCCACATACAACGTAGATATGCTAGGTTAATCCTTGTTTTTTATTATATGCTTGATTTTCTAGCATCGTAAATTCATCGCCAGGGTTTAACTGATTGCCATTAATAACTTTTGATACTTTGAAATGTGACAATGTATAAGCAATATCAATTCTATCTTCTTGGCCATAAATGATAGTGGGATCATCTTGAGCGATTTTCTTGGCGATCACTACCAGATCTGTATCTTTTTCTAAATCGGCTAAACTATCATACCCATCCATTTTAGCATCAAGAAATAGATTTTTACCAAACAAATGATCCTTCATTCCATTATCCAAACTGGTTTCCTCTGTAGCATGTTGTTCTGGCTTATCGTTTGCAAGATTGCCATGTATCGCATATACTGCTACACCTAAACAAACAGCTGCAGCCAATGTAATAATTATTTTTTTTGCTTTCATTTTTTCCACCTCATTTTTTTACTTAATATTTTGCATTCATTCCAGCTTTATCGTCGGCTAAAGGATATGCCTTATTATTGAAACCAGTGGCTCGCATAACTGCTTTACTGTTATTAGCTGCTTGTGTATGACTAAGTCCTAATGCATGCCCAACCTCATGGACAACGGTTTCATTTCTAACTGCTGACGATGCATTGATGAAAGCACGGTAATATCTAATATCACTTTGTCTGGAATTATTATAGTAACAGACCCCGTAGTTGCCATTGTCAGTGTTTACAACTCCTTGATAGATATTTATATATCCAGAACTACTTGATTTAACATATACTTTGGCACCACTGTAATTCCAAGCTGTCGCTTTGTTTAGATGGGTAGTATATCCACTCCCACTCGACAAATTTTGATATTGACAGGTATAGCCGACATCTTGACTATTCAATACATACGCATTCGCTTTACTGCTAAATGAAAAAATCCCCATAACCAATAGTACTAGAGTAACAATCATCTTTTTCATACTTTTTTCTCTCCAATCTTCTTGATTTATCCAAACAGTCTTACAAAAAATTCTTCTACCCATTCCCAATTAAGTACATCCATTGTTACTTACTCCTCCTTTCTGTGAAAATTTTTAACAAGTTAATTATCACATGCTCAAAAAAGGAAAGTTACTTTTGCAAAGAATCTCGACATTTATTTAGTTTCAGTAGGTTTTCAGTATTCCTTTTTAACGTTTCAGATTTTCGCTCATATCCTAAGAAAAGAAACAAATCATAAATTTTCTCTATATCTTTATTTGTGGTTTCTTTTAGTACCATGTCTAGAAGACTTTTATAGTACTTTTCCATCAATCTATAATACACACGATTCGGTAATTCTAGATCATATATTTCTAAACTTTTTAATATTTTAGATGTTGCCTCGACTTCCTGCCTTTCAAGGCAAAGCTGCACTGCGTTTAAATAAAAAGCAAGAATATTATTGATAGTTTGAAAACTGTAAGAATGCTTTTTGCTAATTCTTCGATCCCATTCTCCAATAAGTACGAGGATTGTTTCAGTGCTAAAAAGGAAGAGGCAACTTGCCATAACACTTATTTCATAAGTAGTATATTGTGTAACCGTTTCGAAATATTTCTGGATTTTCTCTATTTCATAAGTATATTCTCCCAGATGAGATGAAATATTCTCTTGAAGAATTTTTTTGCAAAAACCATAAAAATAGCTAAATATGCAATATTCCCCGTTTTCTTATAGTTATCCTGCATTTCCTCTTATAACTTTTCAATAGATAGGTCTCCCTCTTCATATTTCAATTGAAGATCTTTGTATATTTCTTTCCTACTCTTGTAAGCAAAACTCTTTCTAAGAATTTGAAATTCATAAAGATCAACATTCATTCTATGTAATAGTTTTTCTAATAAATCAACATTCACCGTCAAGTTCGTTGTCTCAATTGTAGCAAGAGTTGTTCGTGAACATATCCCCTGTGATAACTGTACTTGGGTAAAACCTCTTTCTTTCCTCATTTTCCTTAATAATTTACCAATTGATTCCTCATTGCTTCTCATATCAGTGTCAGCCCCTTCATTTTTTATATCCGCTTTCACTACGTCGTACTACTATTCATATCGATATAGCTGAGATGAAATGGAATAAAACAACTGCATTTTTTCCCTTCTAGTATTGTCAACGGTAACGATAAAACGTACCTACAATTTTAAGTTGCTTTTACCATAGAATGGCTATTTAAAATGTTTAACCTGTCTTTTTCTTCGCTTTCATCTTACTTATCCATAATTTTAGACTACATCACATGATTAACATTTTCAATTTATATTTAGAGATGAATCATCAGATTCCAAAAAGTTGAAATTTGGAATCTCAACGATACTTCTCGACTACAAAAAAATATGGTCGGACACGACCAGAGTTATACTACTATGAGCAACTTTTCAATATGGAAGAACTTAAAAATCAGACACATTTACTTGAGCAATCAATAAACCAAAGACGTTCAGCGGTGAAGCCTGGCTGAACGTCTTTGGTTTATTGATTATGCTTAGCCCCTATTTCTAACAGGGGGCTAACAGGGGGCTAACTAACAGGGGGCTAACTAGAAACTGGGAACTGCTTCAACTACCCATTGGAGCCTGGCATATCAGCGTTTTCGTTGTCACCCAGTTTCAAGATTTGTCACATTCTATTAGTCTATCCGATTCAGCTAACTAACGAGTAATAGACAAATAGGCAATTTCTTTCTTCACCTCAGCTAGAAAAGTCTTGTAATAGTGATTAGCTTTATTTTCTAGCTGATCAAATACTTTCGATTTTTGATTATAGCGATAACAACCAATATCGACTTTCAAATGATTCGTATCGATACCATAATAGATGATTGTTGCTTCTTTTAACGGAATGTTTAACAGCTCAAAGGTTCGTGTATAGTAATCGATCGTCACTTGATCTTGCAGATTCGGTTGATGCTTATACAAAGCTCTTTGTCGTTTGGCGAAGGTATATGGCAAAAAATGGACCGTCGCATTTTCTTCCTCAATGTAGGCATAGTATTGCGGTGCTGTATCCACCGGATCATTAGCTGCGTTCACTAAATACAGCTCGTTGGTACCAGCTACTTTTGAATAAACCAAATACGGTTCTTCCTGCTCTGAAATGGCGCCAGAGTCGATAATACCTTGGATGAAATCAATAATCGTTATTTCATCGTAAAGATCCACGTTCTGCTGTTTGAGAAATGACACCATCTGATCCAACATCACTGAATTGATTTTCAAGTGAAAATGCTCTTCCACCAACTTATCCATAAATTCTTCTGGTGTACCATATAGGAGGTAGTTCACCTCTGTTTTCCCAAGAATAGCAATCTTATTCAGCTTGTCTTCTTTAGGTAAATTAACGCCTCGTTCCCAATTGTTAACGGTGGTTTTGGGAGAATGACTAATCAACTCACCGAATTGCGCCATACTGTATCCCAAATCAGTTCTGATTTTCTTGATTCGTTGCCCTACTTCTTTGGCATTCTGATTCATAACGCTTCCTCCATTTCAATCTCACCTTCATCTTATCAAAACAATAACCCACTGCCAATCAAAAAGTACTTTTTTTCGAACTTATTTCTCTTGACATTCTTGAACAGCAGCGGTACTATAGTTTCGTACTTATTTTGGTACTTATCCATTAAAGGAGGTTTTCTATGGGAACAAGTGATTTACAAGAACTCGGACTATCCATCAAGAAGTCACGAGAAGACAGGAGGTGGACACAAAAGGATCTGGCAGTAAAAGTCGGTATTTCCCGCTCACTATTAGCTAAATTTGAAAAAGGTACCCGAAGACTTTCAGAAGATACACTTAATAAATTGCTTGATTGTCTACGAGAAACAGAAGCCAAGCCTGAGTATACGATTCTTATCGATTACTTGGCGATTCATTTTTTCTCAAATGACTATCAAAAGCTGGTTGAAGAAGTATTAGGAATCAAGCTGAAATATTTTGAGCAAACCGATTTTGCACCATTGGGCTACACCGGGCGTTTTACACGAAATGATACGATCAACGTCCTCTATTCGGTGGATGATCCTGAAAAGGGTACGCTGCTCGATTTGACCGGCCAGGGATGCAAACATTTGGCAATGTTACTGAATACTAGGAAAATGACTTGGCAAGATTTTTTTGCAAAAGTCTTTCAATTTCAAGGAAATTTTACCCGTATTGACTTCACCTTGGATGACCCTGTTGGGATACTTGATATTCCAGAACTCGCCCAGAAAACTCAACTTGGTCACATCAAAACCGTCTTTCGTACCAGCGATGTTAACTATTCGACTGATATCTCAAACTCAGATTCTAATGGCCTGACGCTTTATCTCGGATCAAGAAAGAGCAACTGTCGTTTTTGCTTTTATCAAAAAGATTACGAACAAAGGAAGCGGCGCGGTATTTCCTTGGAAGATGCCACCATCAAGAATCGGTTTGAATTAAGGTATCGGAAAGAAAAAGCCCAGAAATTAGCCGAACAAATGATGACTTCTTCCGACTTTGAAAGCTTGTTTTTCGAGTTGATTAACGGAGCTGTTTGTTTCTACGATGGTGATCCCGATGAACCAGGCACCCGAATTGATCCAAAATGGGCGGAATTTATCAGCAATCACGGCGAGATAAGTTTGTCACTGGAAACCACACCCCAGACTTTCTCCAAAAGTATCAACTGGCTGTCCCATGGAGTTGCACCTACCCTATCATTTATCAATGAGGTTGATCGACTATTTGGCTCATCCTTGTTGACAGCGATTATCGACACCGGCGAAATGAATCCCCATCAAGAAAAGATTATGGAAAATATGCGTGAGGAACCCGATTTTTATCAACCAGAGGTCGATTATTATGAACACGAATTACGTCAAAAAAGACAAAGAGAAAGATGCTAAAAAAAGCAAAGCACTGCTTACACATCAAACTGTGCAGCGTACTCCGCCCTCGACAAGTGTAGTATAGCATAGTGAAAAAATTTGGTAAATCTTTCAAAAATTTGAAAGAAGGAATCACATGACGGTCAATGTACCAATAGAAATTGACGATCAATTCACTGAATTAATCGTCCAACAAGTATTGAAACAAGTGAATGAAAATGAAGCTAAAGATCCATTGGCTTCAGAGCTACCCCCCTACCCTAATCGCAAACAAGTAAAGCGTGTACTAAAAATTGGCGATGATCGGTTGAATGATTGGATTGCTCACGGATTACTGACAATTCCATTTGGTAAAGAACTACGCTTTGATCGTGAAGATATTCGTTCATTTTTAGATCAACAAAAAGTATAGCCTTGACCAAAACCAAGTCGCTGTCTATGATTACGATTAGAAGGGAGAAACAATTTGCCTTTGATATGCTGGCGAGTGAATCAAAGGAGAAAATTATGATCAAAGAATATACAAAAAAAGATGGTTCACAAGCTTATCTAATTAAGGTGTATCTTGGAATCGATCCACTAACAGGAAAAAAACGTTTCACAACCCGCCGCGGTTTTAGAACACAAAAAGAAGCTAAAATGGCCCAATCACGGCTTGAAGTTGAAGCCCAAGACAACAAATATTGTCCCGAGAAAAATTATACTTTCGATCAAATCAAAGATTTATGGTTGACTCAATATAAAGACACCGTTAAAGAAAGTACTTATCGAAGAGTAATCTTTCTTTTCAAAAATAATATCGGCAAAAAATTTGGCAATAAGCGAATCGCAAAATACAACATTCCCTACTGTCAAAAAGCTGTCAACGAGTGGAAGGATTCTTATGCCACCTACCGCGCTTTAAAATCTTACACAACTGCCGTTTTCGATTTTGCTATCAAGATGAATGTCTTGATTGATAATCCAATGAAACATGTCTCTTTCTCTACTGGGAAAAGAACAATCAAGAAAGCCAAATTGAAATTCTTTGAAGTTGATGAGTTGAAACGCTTTCTGGAATGCTATAAAGAAGATTCATTTCCTCTGACTTACCCACTTTTTCGATTATTGGCATTTAGTGGTATCAGAAAAGGGGAGCTCTTAGCATTGACCTGGGATGATATTGATTTGGAACAAGGAATGCTTACGATAAACAAAACTGCCGCTCTCAATAATAAAAATCAAGTTGAAGCAACAACTCCCAAGACAAAGCATTCCAACCGAACGATCTCACTTGATGAGCTTACTGTACAAGTTCTGAAAAAATGGAAGATAAAACAAAAAGAATATTTGTTAATGTATGGTATTAAAACTTTGAAAGAAGATCAGTTGGTTTTTGCTTCCAAATCGAATAACTATCTCGCGATGACGAGACCTAATCAATTATTAGCTCGTTTATGTGACAAATATGGGTTTCCAAATATTTCGATTCATGGATTTCGACATACCCATTGTAGTTTATTATTTGAAGCTGAGCTCTCAGCGAAAGAAGTTCAAGATCGTCTGGGACATTCAGATATTCAGACTACTTTAAACATTTACACTCATATCACAAAAAAACAAAAAGATGTAGTAGCAGAGAAGTTTGCCAACTATGTCCAATTCTAGTTTTTAGAGTGGGATGGTCAAAAGGATGGTCAAAACAATCTAAACAAAAAAAAGAAGTCAAAAACCTTGTTAAATCAAGGCTTTTGACTTCTCTAATCAGAAAAGTAATTATTTAACTGTTACTGAAGCGCCAACTTCTTCTAAAGTAGCTTTTAATGCTTCTGCTTCTTCTTTAGAAATGCCTTCTTTAACAGGTGCAGGAGCGCCATCAACTACAGCTTTCGCTTCTTTCAAGCCTAAGCCAGTAGCTTCACGTACTGCTTTGATAACTTTCACTTTTTGATCGCCAACAGCTGTTAATTCAACAGTAAATTCTGTTTGTTCTTCAGCGGCAGTAGCACCTGCTGCAGCAACAGCTACAGGAGCAGCTGCAGATACGCCAAATTCTTCTTCGATAGCTTTAACTAAATCGTTTAATTCTAAGATTGTCGCGCCTTTTAGCTCTTCGACAATGTTTTCAATATTCAATGCCATGATTGGTTTCCTCCATTTAATTGGTTTTTTCTTTTACTATTTCGTTATCTTCAAATGTGCAAATGGGTCATGCGGCAATTAAGCTGCGTCGCCATCTTCTTTTTCTGCAACTGCATTGATTGCATAAGCCACATTGCGGACTGGTGCTTGTAGTACAGATAAAAGCATAGAAAGTAATCCTTCGCGGTTTGGCAATTTTGCCAAAGCAGTGATTTCTTCCAAAGTTGATACTTTGCCTTCAATGATGCCACCTTTGATTTCCAATGCTTTTGCATCTTGTGCAAATTCATCGATAATTTTCGCTGGTGCAACAACATCATCATTACTAAACGCAACGGCTGTTGGACCAGTAAATACTTCTTCTAATCCTTCAAGACCTGCTGCTTGTGCGGCACGAGTAAGAATTGAATTTTTGATCACTTTCATTTCAACGTTCGCATCGCGCAATTGTTTACGTAAACGAGTCACTTCGTCAACAGTCAGACCACGGTAATCTACAACAACAACAGATGATGATGCTTTAAATTTTTCCGTTACTTCTTCAACGATAGCGGCTTTTTTAGCAATAGCTGCTTCACTCATTTTTTTCACCTCCTGATTTTGATGGAAGAGTTTTTTTTAAATAAAAAAACCCTATGCCACCGTAGACATAGAGGGACTATTGAAACGATCTTCAATGTTTGTCCTCGGTAGGAATTATGACCTAGTCACCTACTGTCTTCGGTACAGTTAATTATTAACCTTAGCTACCTTATCATAAATAAGGTAGCTAAGTCAAGTTCTTTTCTATAAATTAGAAAGAAGTTGTATCCACATGAATACCAGGACCAAAAGTAGTCGTTACAGTGATATTTTTCATGTAAACACCTTTAGCCGCAGCTGGTTTTGCTTTTACTAATACATCGTGGATTGTTTTAAAGTTTTCAACTAGTTTTGCATCATCAAATGATACTTTACCAATTGGAACATGAATATTTCCAACTTTGTCCACACGGTAGGTAACTTTACCGGCTTTGACTTCATTGATAGCCTTCGTTACGTCCATTGTTACTGTACCAGTTTTAGGGTTAGGCATTAACCCTTTTGGACCTAATACACGTCCAAGTTTCCCAACTTCAGCCATCATATCAGGTGTCGCTACAACAACATCAAAGTCGAACCAACCACCTTGGATTTTTTGAGCTAAGTCAGAATCCCCAACGTAATCCGCACCTGCAGCTTCTGCCTCTTTTGCTTTTTCGCCTTTTGCAAAAACCAAAACTTTTTGTGTTTTACCAGTTCCGTTTGGTAGCACAACTGCTCCACGAATTTGTTGATCTGCTTTCTTTGGATCAACATTTAAACGGTAGGCAACTTCAACTGTTGCATCGAATTTTGCGATATTTGTATCTTTTGCTAATGCGACAGCTTCTTCAACAGAATAAGCTTTTGACGCATCAACTTTTTTTAATGCTTCTTGCATTTTTTTGCTTTTTTTAGCCATTTGTGTTTCCTCCTTGAATGTGGTTATAACGGTAGAACCTCCCACGTGTTCTTTATCTTTCAATAAAGAGCCAACTGAGAAGCTACTTCCTTAGGGCTTGTCAAAACTTATTCAACAACAATCCCCATGCTTCGTGCAGTTCCTTCAACCATGCGCATAGCTGCTTCGACGCTAGCTGCGTTTAGGTCTTCCATTTTTAATTCAGCGATTTCTTTTACTTGGTCGCTAGAAACAGTTGCAACTTTTGTTTTATTTGGCACACCTGAACCTTTTTCGATTTTAGCAGCTTTTTTCAATAAGACTGCTGCTGGTGGTGTTTTTGTTACAAATGTAAATGAACGGTCTTCATATACAGAAATAACAACTGGAATAATTAACCCTGCTTGATCAGCTGTACGAGCATTGAATTCTTTTGTGAATCCCATAATGTTCACGCCTGCTTGACCTAGTGCTGGTCCTACTGGTGGAGCTGGTGTTGCTTTACCTGCAGGAATTTGCAATTTAACGATTTTTTCTACTTTTTTTGCCACGAGACATACCTCCTTAAGTCCGTGATGTGGTTAATTGGAGATACGTATTTCTCCTCCCACGTAAACCATGCCTATAAATAATTATTTACACGCACTTAGATATTATAGCAAATATTCCAATGATTTCAACTTATTTTTCTTATTTTCTTGTTTTCATTTGCAAACTAGTCGCTCCTAACAAGGGTCTGTGCTACACTACAAACGTACGTTGAAAGAATAAGGTGGAAAAAAATGGAACAATTAAACTATCGTAGCGTTTTTGATATTATCGGACCGGTTATGGTTGGTCCAAGTAGCTCACACACAGCGGGAGCTGCTAGAATTGGAAAAGTGGTGCGCAATATTTTTGGTGAACAACCGGATACCGTTGATATTTACCTCTATGAATCTTTTGCCAAAACCTATCGGGGGCATGGGACGGATATCGCTTTAGTCGGTGGTCTTTTGGGAATGGATCCGGATGATAGCCGTTTAGGGGACTCATTAAAACTTGCTTATGAAGCGGGGATGGAAGTCTTATTTACGCCTAAAAAAGAAAAGGCCGAACACCCGAATATGGTTCGCATGGTTGTTTCAAAGGGCTCCCATAAGTTATCTGTCACAGGCATCTCTATTGGTGGTGGCAATATTCAAATTTCCGAAGTGAATGGCTTCAAATTGTCACTAACCCTAGGCACACCAACATTTATTATTGTCCATCAAGATGTCCCAGGCATGATTGCCAAAGTGAGTCAATTGTTGTCGGAAGCGAGCTTAAATATTGGAACGATGACCGTCACACGAGAATCAAAAGGGGAAAAAGCCATTATGATTATCGAGGTGGATGAACGCAACCATGATGTTTTAGAAAAAATTCGTAAGTTGGCTCATATTTATAGTGCCTCTTACTTTGATTAAGGAGTCCTGACATGTTTTATTCAATTGCTGATTTAGTAGAACAAGCCAACCAATACCAGTCGATTGCAGAGTTGATGATTGCGACCGAAGAGGAAATGACTGGCCGTTCTCGTAAAGAAATCGAACGCTTAATGGAACGAAATCTATCGGTTATGGAACAATCGATTGAAGAAGGCGTGGCCGGCGTGAAATCCGTCACTGGCTTAACGGGTGGGGATGCAACCAAAATGAATGACTACTTGGACAAAGGAACATTTATGAGTGGAAAAACGATTTTAACAGCGGTACGCAACGCCATTGCGGTAAATGAAGTGAATGCCAAGATGGGATTGATTTGTGCCACACCTACAGCTGGCAGTGCCGGCGTCGTCCCCGGTGTATTAATGGCTTGCCGCGAAAAATTACAACTTTCGCGCGAACAACAGCTTGATTTTTTATTCACAGCTGGGGCTTTTGGCCTTGTCATTGCCAATAATGCGTCCATCTCTGGTGCAGAAGGCGGTTGCCAAGCAGAAGTCGGCTCGGCAAGTGCGATGGCCTCAGCTGCTTTGGTTGCAGCCAATGGTGGCACCGCCCATCAATCCGCACAAGCCGTGGCAATCACCTTAAAAAATATGATGGGGCTGATTTGCGATCCGGTTGCTGGGTTGGTTGAAGTTCCATGTGTAAAACGAAACGCTTTGGGTTCCTCGCAAGCCTTTATTTCAGCTGATATGGCTTTGGCAGGGATTGAAAGTGTCATTCCTCCTGATGAAGTCGTCGCAGCGATGTATCAGGTTGGTCGCCAGATGCCATCAATGTTTCGTGAGACAGCTGAAGGTGGATTAGCAATGACCCCAACTGCGCAAAAACTAACCCAATCAATTATGGGAACGAATCGCTAGGCGTTCATTCTCTATCTTTTTTTGTTAATTCTCTGGAAAATCTGATGTGTCGCTTTTTCCGGGGGATTTTTTGTTTCCCATCATACCGTTCAATGAATAGAATTAGTACCACAAGAAATGGCTAACCAGTTCATCAACTTCCTTGTTTTCATGCAATTGACTGTGTTGTGCCATTTCTCCTTGCACAATCCGTGAATCAACGTCGATTCCCTGGTCTCGCAAAAGTGGAACAATTGCCAAACTACTGGCCAAAGGAACGGTCCCATCACTGAGATCGTGAGCATTAAGTTGGCCACTAATCACTTCGACAGCAATTGTTTGATCAATTCGATTGGCATTGGCAACAAATTGTTGATAACGTACAGATTGCTCCGCCGGTCCATTCGTCAGCAAGTCCACCTGTGATTGAAAAGGCAAGGTATCCAAGAACTCATTAAAGGGTCCGGCAATCAGCAGGACTTTCTTAATTTGAGGCTGCGTCTCATCTGGTTTCTGACGCTCCAAATAATCAACTGTACTAACGGCCCCCATTGAATGCCCAACAAGATTCACTGTATCGATATGGTACCTCGTTTTTAGATAACTCAAGACTGCTGCAATCCATTGCGATTGATTCCATTGTGTACTCTTATTACTTTGGAAAATCACTTGCACCGTCGGATTCACTTTTTTTTGAGACAATTGGCCCTTCGCCAAAATTGAACCATCGTCAAGGACCGTCAAGGTAAGTTCTTTTTTTGATTCCTGGTTGCGTGCCAATCGTTGCAGCATTGAGCCAAAAGACGTTGTCCCCCCACCATATCCATGAAAAAAAAGGGTCGGAACACCAGAGTAGTGAATCGCTTTTGATTGTTGCTTGATAGTCGTTTTTTGAGTGGTTGTCGAAGTTGCCGTCGACGTTGGACTCGCATCACTTTGACAAGCCACCAACCCCAAGACAAAGAAAACAACTAATAAACCATAGCCTATTTTTTTCAACCCACATTCTCCTTTCACGATTCATCAAAAAAACCGCTGTTTCAAAATGAACAGCGGCTACTTTTTTAAATAGCATCTACTTGGTCAAAATCAAGTTCCGTACTCGTTTCTCGCCCAAACATATCAATATTAACTTTTAATTTTTGTTTTTCTTCATCAATTTCACTAACTTGGCCTTCTAAGCCAGAAAAAGCTCCTTCAATGATTTTCACGGTTTGACCTAACGCAACCTTTAGTTCAACCGTACGCGTACTCATTCCCAAAGAACGCAATATGCTATTGATTTCTTCTGGTAATAATGGAGCTGGTTTGCTTCCAGCACCATGTGATCCAACAAAGCCAGTCACACCTGGTGTGTTGCGGACAACGTACCATGATTCATCCGTCATAATCATTTCAACGAGCACATAGCCAGGAAAAGTCTTGTGGACAATCTCTTTCTCTTTGCCATTTTTCACTTCTTTTTCAACTTCTTCAGGTACAACAACCCGAAAAATATAGTCTCCCATCCGCATGCTTTGTGCACGAGACTCAATATTTGTTTTTACTTTATTTTCATAACCAGAGTATGTATGCAAGACATACCAACTTTTTTCTACTGATTCCATCATTTGGACTCCTTTGTCTTTTTCTCGTAAAATAAAAAAACCTCAGTACACCCGAAGTTTTTCTCTCGCTTGCATTATATCACGCACACAAAAATTCTGCCACTTTCCTGAAAAAATTATTTAAGAATCCATGCAAAGAGTTTTTGAATTCCTGTGTCCATCAAGAAGAATAACACTGCAAAAATCAGTGATGTTTCAATTACAACCAATGTATCCTTGCGTAATTGTTTTCCTGAAGGCCAAGTAACTTTTTTCATTTCTTCTTTGACACTGCGAATAAATTTCATCCTGCTGCCTCCCGTTTACTTAGTCTCTTTATGAATGGTATATTGATTACAATATTTACAGAACTTGTTAATCTCTAAGCGATTTCCTTTTTTTCCTTCACTCACAGACTTAGAATAATTCCGAGAACCACAAACTGAACAAGCAAGTGCCGCTTTTTTGGTTGCCATAAACTTACCTCCTGCCGGTTTCTCATTCCACCCAGTTAAAATAGCATTTTTTCCCATTTCTGTCAAACAACTCTGCTAGTAACTTTCGACAGTTATAGTTAAGTTTTTGCCTCGATTGTGTTATGATAAAAGTGAAAATTTCAAATGGAGGTAGGATTATGCTTTTAAAAACGATGGTCTACAAAAAACAAGACCTAACAACAGTTACAGAGGATGCTTCATTAGAAGAAGCCTTAAAAATATTAGAAGATTCCGGTTATCGTTGTGTGCCAATTCTTGATGCATCCGGAAAAATTTTTAGAGGAAATATTTACAAAATGCACATCTATCGTCACAAAGCAAATGGTGGCGACATGTCCTTACCAGTCACACATCTCTTAAAAAATGCCACCAAATTTATCTATGTCAATTCCTCTTTCTTTAATGTGTTCTTTACTATTAAGGAATTGCCCTACATTGCTGTGCTCGATGAAAACAATTATTTCTATGGTATCTTAACCCACAGCTCATTGCTGTCTGTTTTAGCTCAATCTTGGAATATTGAGCAAGGAAGTTATGTCTTAACGATTGCTTCTACTGGAAAACAAGGCGACCTAGCTATGATTTCCAAAATCATTTCAAAACATTGTAGCATCGCAAGTTGTATTACTTTAGATATTGGAAAAGATGAATTTATTCGTCGAACATTGATTACCCTCCCTGCTGGGATTTCCGTTCAGGTGCGGGATAAAATTATTGAACAATTGGAAAACAAGTTGTTTAAAGTTGTGGAAGTGGAAGATTTGCAAGCCGACTTTTAAGTCAGCTCTGTCGCAAAAAGGCCTCAAATCAGTGATTGATTTGAGGCCTTTTTTTATAATCGTTGTTCAAATTTTACAATTTTATTGACACCATACATAATAGGCGCGGAAATTGCCATGATAATCGCTTCGCTCAATGCAGTCGTACCATATGTTGGCCAAAATGGTAAATTGGCCGTCCACATTAGCATGAGTGCAATCAAAAACATGCTTGCTGTAAAAAAGAGGCAATTAAAGACGAGGCGCCATTTTTCATTTTTTACAAATCGACTCATTCCAATGGTGGCGAGTAAAGCCAGTAGCGTCTGTCCTCCACCAAAAATTACATCCATGGGTCCATAACCAAAAAAGAGATTATACAAAACAACTCCTCCAAAAACACCCCAAATGAATTTGCGATTAAAGACAACCAAATGGTTTAGGCTTTCAGACAGGCGGAATTGAATGGCTCCTGATTGATACGGTAAGATAAAACATAAGACGACATACAATGCCATAATAATTGCATTGCCTGCAATGGTCCGAACAGAACTGTTCCTTTTTTGTTGCATAGTTGCTTCCTTCTTTCTCCTAGTTTTGATAACGCGGGATGGTTGATGAACCGCGAGAATATCCTTACTAATTCTAGTGAACGACGCATTCAAAGTCAAGAGGCAAAGACACTCATTTTAACGAGATTCTTTGCCTTCTTTTTCGTATTAACTAATTTAACTAGCTTTTAACCAAGGCTTTTCCTTGGTATCTGCTGGGCCATTTGTTGCTTTGATTGAAGTTTCCTGCTTTTTCGTGGTCGCTTGGACATTTGTTTTTCTTACTTTGGTTGGTTTCTTCGCTTCTACCCACAAAAATCCAACCATCAACCCACCATAACTTATTAGTAGTAGCCCTTGCAATCCAACAAACACATCGTTCAAGACTGTATTTCCTGACAGCTGAAATACGTGCTTAAGACCAAATTGGAGCACAAATAATCCGAGGGAACTCATGATCAAGTGATAATATTTCATCTTTTCTACTCCTTCTACTCAAAGGAGTATAACAGACAGGAGTATAACGATGCAACTTTTCTAATTGATTAAGAATTGTTTAAGAAAGAAAAAGTTGATCTACTTTAAAATGTAAGCGTTCGCTTTTTTGTTTCATTTATGGTATAAACTAGTTGTAAGGGGTCATAGGAATTCCCAGTAAGGTAATCGAAGAAGGCATTACCTAAACAGAATTGTTGTGAGCTTAACAAATGAAAAGGATGTGGGAATTTGACAAACTCCTTACGTACCATTATCCATGAGTCTGACCGCACTATCTAAATTGAAGCAGGCATCGCAAACCTTACCCTAATGAAAAGCATCTTAGTGAAGAAATTTTGTAATGAAAGATGGACAGCCTCCTTCAATTAGAAACGGTCAGACTCTCTTTTTTTTTTGCCTTTTTTGCAAAGTGCCTCCTGCTTACCGAAACCAAAGTGAACATGCTATAATAAACTCCAAAAGTCGTATGATGGGAGTCAGACATGAAAAGAATTTACCACGTCATCATTAACCCCGTTGCTGGTGGTGGCAAAGGAAGCGAAGTTGCAAAAAAAATACTATCAGAATTAACTGAACATCAGTTTACTTACCACACCTATCAGACGGAGTACCCAAATCATGAAGCCCAGCTCGTCCAAACATTATTAGAACAAAATAAATTGCATGGTTTCCCTAATGACAGACCTCTTGGTTCAGAAGAAACCTTTCCGATGTTGCTCGTTATTGGTGGAGATGGAACATTGCACCATGTTGTCAATCAGCTCCATGCATATGGTGCTAACTATCCTGTTGCCTATATTCCAGCTGGAACAGGGAATGATTTTGCACGGGCACTTGGACTCCCAGACGATCCAGTTGAACAATTCTGGCAAGTCGTAAAGACGCGCCTACCAAAAACGTTACCACTATTAAGTTACCAAGATCAAATTCAAGGAGATAGTCAGGTCTTTTTCAACAATCTCGGTATTGGACTCGATGGAAAAATTGTCAGGAAAACCAATGAAAGCGCTCGAAAAAAATGGCTGAGTAAATGGCACCTTGCCCACTTTAGTTACCTAAGTTCTGCTTTAGTCAGCCTGTTTGAACAAAAAGCATTTCCTTCACGTATTGAAATAAATGGTCAATCCATTCGTATGGACAAAACCTACCTTTGTACCATAACCAACCACCCTTACTTTGGAGGTGGTGTCGCCATCGCTCCTACTGTTTCGTTGGAAAAAGCAGAGTTTGAATTAGTGATTGTTGAAAAAGTTGCTTGGTTTAAACTTTGCTATTTTGCCTATCATATTTTACGAAAAAAAGATTTCCGTTCACGTTCCTTCCATCGCTACCCAGCTAAGAAATTAAGGTTAGTAACAACCACGCCGGAAGAAACCCAAATTGATGGTGAATCAATCGGCGCTCGCTGTTACGACTTAACCATTCAACTAACGGAACAAGCTTTTTGGTAGAAACACCAAAAGCCAGTCATTAAATTTACTTTCCATCGTGGCGATTCATCGCAAAAAAGAGAGGTTTCCTTAAAGGAGGAACCTCTCTTTTTTCTCCTTGATTAAGAATGGCTAGCAACTTGAAAATCTAGTGGTTGCATTCCTTCCATACCAATCATCGGATCAATCATTTGTTTTTGAATTAACTCCATCGTTAAACGAAATGGTTCGGCTGGTTTTTGAATTTCCAGTTTAGACGATCCTTGCTCCTGCACTGCTGTGGGTTCTTTAGAAACCTCTTCCGTTCGTTTTGGTGCAAGTGGCGCTACTTTGGTGGTAGCAAACGGTTCTTCCTCATACAGTGCTTGCTCCTCTTGTGTTAATTGGACAAGCTGTTCATTTGTAAACCCTGCGACCTCCGTGATTCTTTCAACCAACGTCGTTAGACGAAGATGGGATTCCAATTGGACACATCGCTGATAGGACTCATACTCACCAAGTAGAATCAACATTTCTTTACTTCTGGTCACTGCCGTATACAAAAGATTACGTTGCAACATTCGATTGTATTGGTGGACCATTGGCAAGATGACCATTTTGAATTCGCTACCTTGTGCTTTATGAATGGAACAACAATAGGCTAACGTAATTTTGTGCCAATCGTTTCTGCGATAACTCACCTCATTGGCGTCAAATTGGATGTGCAATTCGTCCACTTTATCCTCGGAGTCTTTCGCATAAGTAATTCCCACAATCACACCCATATCCCCATTAAACACATTTTCTTCTGGTGAATTGACTAGCTGCAAGACTTTGTCACCAATCCGAAAAGCTGTCTCCTTATAATGTACTTCTTTTTTGCGTCCATCATTCGGATTAAAAATCTCTTGCATCATTTTATTTAACGCATCAATCCCTGCTACGCCACGATACATAGGGGCCAAAATTTGAATATCTTGCGCAGTGAAACCTTTTGCCTTCGCTTTTTCGACAATTTTTGCAATAATCGGTTCGATTTGGTACGCCTGACACGCAAAAAATGACCGATCCGGTTGATTTACCATGAAGTTTTCGGGTAAGTATCCATCCTTAATGTCGTGTGCCAGTGGGATAATGGTCGACTCGGAACCTTGACGATAAATTTCGATCAGCTCTTTTTTGGGAAATTCCTCAATCATTAATAAATCGTGCATCACTTGCCCAGGGCCAACGGACGGCAACTGATCTTTATCACCAACCAAAATCACTTGCATATTCGTCGAAATCGCTTTGAATAAGGTATTTGCTAGCCAAGTATCAACCATTGAAAGCTCATCAACAATCAAGAGTCCGCCTTCCAATTGCTTGGGTGGCAATGATGTAGTAGCTTGTTCTCGACCATTCAATCCCAGCAAACGGTGAATCGTGCCACTAGGCAGACCTGTTGTTTCATTCATTCGTTTCGCTGCCCGACCAGTCGGTGCAGCTAACAACACAGGAAACGTTTCGTCGGTATAACTAGCGGGATCCAGATCAAGATCATTTAATTCCGCAAAAAGTTGAACAATTCCGTTAATCACGGTTGTTTTTCCGGTTCCTGGACCACCGGTTAGAAGAAAGAATGGCGAATGAATGGCTTCTATGATGGCTTCTTTTTGAGAAAGTCCATAAGCGATTCCTAAGTTTTTCTCAATTTTTTTTAACGTCTTTGCTACGGTCTTTTCATCATACTGAATGGTCTTTTTACGCTTCATTAAGCGGTCCAATGAAGTCGCAATCCCCCATTCGGCAAAATAAAGTCGATTGTCGTAAATATTGGTATCCTGTTGCTGCAATTTACCCTCTTCAATTAATTCAATGACACAATCTGCTACCTGCTGAGGATTCATTTCAACAGGACGACTGGTTTCCAGCAATGAAATGGTCTGCTCTAACAACCGCTTCGCTGGAATAAAGGTATCTCCAGACTGGACAGTTGCTTGAATAATTTGATGCAAAATCGCTGCACGCATTCTAGCTTGAGATGTCGCCCCAATTCCCAATTGTTCTGCGATAACATCAGCTTTTTTAAACCCAATCCCTTCAATATCCTCTACCAATTGATAAGGATTTTCTTCAATTATTTCGAGGGCTTGGTTTCGATACTTTTGATAAATAGCAAACGACAACTGACTACCAAATCCGTACTTCGTTAACCCAACGATGATTTGATCCATTCCATGATTAAGACGCAATGTCTCTAGAATAGTCTTGCGTTTTTTTTCATTTAACTGAGGAATGGTTGCTAACAAGTCAGGTTTTTCGAGAATTTGCTCAATGGCATCCTCCCCAATGGCTTTCACAATTGTTTGGGCTGTTTTCTTTCCAATCCCCGGAAATTTGTCGCTTGATAGATAGGCAATAATACCAGAAGCCGATGTCGGTTGGGCTTTTTGATACGAATCCACCTTTAACTGCAGACCATACTTGGGGTGTTCAACTAACTCCCCAACAAACTGGTAACCTTCTTCCTCCTGAATATCTCCAAAACTTCCTGTAGCAACTATTTCTGTTTCACGAAAAGTGGCCGTCGTGGCTTCAACAGCAATCAGAAGAACTTTATAAAAGTTGGCTGGGTTTTGATAAAAAATAGCGGCAACCTTGCCGACAAATTCCACCTTTTCTGACAATTGGTTCCCGCTCCTTTCTGTTTTATAACAATGAATCAAGTGAGGCATCTTTTTCTAAGAAAGATGCATCGTTCCAACACTTCAATTGATAGGGAGGTTTGACTGACTCTGTTTCTAAAATCGTCAAGCTATTATTGAAAAGCCCACCCATAGATCGGTATTCCGATTCTGGCTTGCCAATTAATGCTTGGAGTGCCGCCGTCATTGAAGAGCCATGGCCAACAAATAATAAGGGACCCTTGTCTTCAGCTACTTTTTGGGTAATAAATCCAGTCATTCGCTCAATCATTTCCGAAACTGTTTCACCATTAAATGGCGTAGGATCATACTTATCCATATGATAACGCATATTGCCGAGCTCAGTCGGATACTTTGTCAACATCTCATCAATTGATTGGCCCTCAAGAATGCCATAGCCCATTTCTACTAGTTCATCGGCTGGAATAATTTTTACTGGTCGCGACAATTGTTTATTAATTTCCTCTGCCGTGGTTCGTGCACGTTGAGCCGAGCTACAATAAATACATTCAAAAGGCACATTTGAAATATGTTGTCCCAATGCTGCTATTTCAAGATAGCTGGAAGGCAACAAGGGAGAATCCCCCTTCATTCCCTGAAATCTTCGTTGCAAATTCCATTCCGTTTTCCCATGTCTCGTAAAATAAAGATCCATTGTCTCTCACTCATCCAATCCTAGTAATTGTCTAATTTATCGTTCGTGTAATGATGCGCTTTTTCCAAATCTGGAAAATTCTGTTGACGCAATGCTTCATACAAAACGAGTGCCACCGTGTTAGACAAATTCAACGAACGAACATGTTCGTCATTCATTGGAATCCGCAAACACTTGTCAGGATTTTCACGCATAAATGCCTCTGGTAACCCGGTTGTTTCCTTGCCAAATAAAAAGAAATGATCTTTTCCATCTGCGTAATCCACTTCAGAATAAGTCTGATTGGCAAATTTCGTAATTAAATGCAGCGGGCGATTACCTAAATAGGTTAAAAAAGCTGCTAAATCTTGATGATAAGTAATATCAACCGCATCCCAATAATCCAAACCTGCCCGCTTTAAGTGTTTGTCATCTGTGGAAAAGCCTAATGGTTCAATTAAATGCAAGGGGGCATTCGTCGCGGCACACGTTCGCGAAATATTTCCGGTATTTGCTGGAATTAAAGGTTCAAACAGTACAATATGGTTCACAAAAAAGACTCCTTTTCCATCGTATCTTCATTTTTTTCCATTCAATAAAAAAAACGTACCAACTCGGTGATCAAGCACGGCGAGCTGTTACGTTAGTGAAGCTTTTTTCACTAACTTTTATCAGAACAGGATGCTGATAAAAACCAATGAAAAATGACTTGAGAACAATATATCACTCCCGTGTTATTTATGCAAGGGTTAAATGAAAAAAATGTAAATATTACATTGGTTTCGTTCCAATTAACAAATCTACATCAACCGTAATAGTCTCAAGTGGATGCTGATACAGCTCTTCTTTTTTTACAGAGGGTACCCCCCATTCTAACGGGGACATTTCCAATAAATCGCGTTGTCGCTTTGCTGGTATTTTGAAAACATACGAAAACCTTTCATGAGTAGCATCGGGAAATTCTTGAAAAAATTTTGAAAGGACACGTTCATTTGAATATTGTTGTTTGTGAAGGTTATCCGGATAGAATGCTTGGCGTAGTTCCTTTAAATAATTCGCATTCGGAACAATCTTCATCACTTTTCCACCAGGGACCAGAATGCGACGAAATTCTTGATAATTCGAGGGTGAAAAAATATTGAGTACACGATCGAATGTCTGAGATGCAAATGGTAAGTTGGTTAAATCTGCCATACACCAAAAATCACCATATGGCTGATTGGTTGCCTGATAAATGCCTTCTTTGGCTATATCAAAACCGATACTCACTTGCGGTTGTCCATGCTCTGTTAACAAATTCAAAAAACTTCCTTCTCCACAACCAACATCCAGTAATCGCGTACCAGGTAAGGCTTCTGCGCAGCGTTGAATAATGGGTTGATACATACCCGATTGAATCATCCGCCCACGAGCTTGAAATAAAGAAGCATCATAGCCACTCTCAATTGCATGCGTCAGGAAATACAAAGTTCCTTTTTTGGATACATCAAATTGATGGCCATTTTGACAAGCTAATCCATGTGATTGTTTCGTCATCGTAGCAAAACAAATGGGACACCGGAATAACTCCGTATGTTGCCAGACGAACTGTTGACCACGTTCTATTTTTTTTAGCATGACTCGCCTCCGCTCTTCTTCTTACTTTAGCATAACTTTATGCTAAAATGCTAGAGTAGAAGCAAGGAGAATGGAGGAATGGAAAAAATGATCCAAGAATTTTGTGCAGAAAATTTTACCCAAATACCACAAGCATTGCATGCAGGAGCAACACGCATCGAGCTCTGTGACAATTTAGCCGTTGGTGGCACTACTCCCAGTCTAGGCGTCATCGCGGAAAGTTTTGCCTACACGACTGAAAAGAAAATTCCGTTGATGGTGATGATTCGTCCCAGGTCCGGTGATTTTGTCTATAATGACCTTGAATTAAAGATGATGGAACGCGATATACTCGAAGTCCAAAAAATAGGTGTCGATGGGCTTGTCCTAGGATGTCTCACAAAAGAGCATTTATTGGATAAAGAAGCCTTACTTGATTTACTGGGACAAGCAGAGGGGATGCAGGTTACCTTCCATATGGCATTTGATTTGATTCCGACTGAATGCCAATTGCCAGCACTCACATGGCTAGCGGATCACGGCGTCACCCGTGTATTGACTCACGGGGGCCCACTTACTGTACCGATTGAGAAGCAATATCCTCACTTGCAACGACTAATCGCAAATGCCGATCAACGAATCACCTTTATTATTGGTGGGGGAATAACGAGTAAAAATAAACAACACGTCTGGGCTGCTTTAGGTAACGTTGAACTTCATGGAACCAAGATTGTTGACCTGCCAGCCAGCACTAGCGAGGCGTAAGCGACAAATAAAAAAAGCCAGCTGAATAAAGAAAAATCATTGCTTTTCCTCTTTATTCATCTGGCTCATTCTATTCAATGGGTGCTATTTGTTGATAAAATAATTCATAAAAATACTGGCAATATTAAAATAAATAAGGACACTTGTTAAATCGCTAAGCGTGGTAATAAATGGCCCACTAGCAACAGCCGGATCAAAACCTAATTTATCCATTAACATCGGAATCAAACTCCCAGCCAGATTGGCAACCGTGATGGCACACATCATGGCCATCCCAATAACAAAACCTAAAATAGGATTACCCTTCCAAATAGTAACAATCAAAAAAATCGTTAGACCCGTGATGGCCCCAGTTACTAGACCGGTTAACACTTCCCCAATCACGGTTCGCCAGATTGTTTTCTCCTTGTCGTCATTTATAGCAATTCGCCTGACAGCAACCGCTAGCGATTGTGTTCCAGCGTTCCCAGCTGTACCAGTAATCAGGGAAATAAAAACTGCTAAAATACTTGCTTCACTTACTAGTTCTTCGTAATGGCTAATCAAAGAAGCCGTCGCCATCCCTAAAAACAAGAGTGTGATTAACCAAGGTAACCGCCGACTCGCTGCCTTGACAGGATTTTCACTGACTTCTTCAACGTTGACCCCAGCTAATCCGGAGTAATCACTCGCTGCCTCATCATCGATAACATCAATGATGTCATCAACTGTCACAATCCCTAATAACCCATCATCGTAATCAATAACTGGCAAGGCAAGGAAATCATAGTCCCGAAATGTTTGAGCGACATCTTCTTGGTCATCTCCAACATGAACAGAAATGACCCGTTTGCTCATAACATCTTCAATCATTCGATCATCATCATTGATAATTAAATCCCTTAAAGAAATAACCCCTACTAGTCGTTCTTCCTGATCAATGACATAAATATAATAAATGGTCTCCGCCATATCGGCTTGTGATTTCAAAACGTACATGGCCGAGCGAACAGTTTGGTTCGCCACAATGGCAACATACTCCGTTGTCATAATGGAACCAGCTGTATCATCCTCGTAATGCAGCAAATCCTTAATCTCAGTTGCTTCTTCACTGTCCATCAAAGTCAAGTATTGCGCCAATTGATGTTTTGGGAGAGTCTTCATTAAATCGACTGCATTATCGGTATACATATCGCCAAGCATTTCTGCTGCATAAGTTGGGCGCATTTCTTCTAGATAGCTTTTCATCTCATCGGTATCTTCCAACGAGTCAAACATATCAGCTAATTCTTTCGGAGACAGGTAGGCATAAAGTAGCCGACGTTTTGAGGCATCGAGAGACTGGTAAAACTGACCTTGTTCATAGATATGCAGATCCAAAAAGTTTTCCCGAAAATCTTGCAAGCGATTCTGTTGCAATGCTTCTTCTAATTGATGGAATTGCTGTGCTAAATTTTCTTGTGTTTCTTCCAATCCTCTCACCTCGCTTAAAATGTCGTCCGAATGACGCGGGCCATATCTTCAGGCAATGGCTGAACAAATGACAAAGGTTCTCCCGTAAAGGGATGGTTAAAATATAATTCGTAGCAATGCAATGCCTGCCTAGTTATCCCTAAGTCCATTCGACCACCATACAACTCGTCGCCGATTAATGGACATCCTATTGAAGCAAAATGCACTCGAATTTGATGGGTTCTCCCCGTATGCAATTGAATATCCACCAACACTTGTCGCTCGTGCTTTTTTTCTATCCAATATTCCGTTTTGGCATAGCGTCCCGTTTCCGTTACTTGCCGTTGGATCAATGAGTCATAATTTCGACCAATTGGGGCAATAATGGCATCATGTACTCGCAGCACAGCTTGTTCATCTGAAACTAACGCTTGGTATTTTTTCGTAAACTGTTTCTCTCGCAATTGCACATCAAGTTTGGCATGTGCAAAGCCATGCTTCGCAAAAACCATCAACCCCGTCGTGTCTCGATCCAATCTCGTCACAACATGAACCACTTGATTGGGGTAGTTGTTTCGTTTGTAGTACCCCTTCACCCGATTGGCCATTGTTTGATTTGGATGGTATTGAGCGGGGATTGAGGACACGTTTGCTGGCTTATTGACCACCAATACATGTTCGTCTTCAAAGACAATATCAATAGGCGTATCATCAACCAATAACGTTTCATGTTCCTGCTCATCTGGGGTCACAATGGTCACTATATCCCCTTGCTGCAAAAAATACAAGACATTTTCAATGTGTTGATTCACAAAAATCGCGCCACCTTGAAATTTAATTTTAGCAAGTAACCCCTTTGATACACCCTGCTCTTTTAAGAAAAATTTCACTTGCTGCTTTTCAACTTTATGAAATTCATACTCAAATCTCATTCGTCTAAGTCTCCTATAAAAGCATCACGCACACGTCGCCAAAAATGAGTATGTCGATAAGACGCGAATTGAATTTTTTCATCCGCAATCCGATAGAAAATCGACTTGATTTCTTCTTGTTGCAATTGAAACTGATCAATCGTTATTAAACACTCCGCACTATCTTGCATGCGCAGTTCGATCCATTCATGACTGGCAATAACCATTGGTGAGCCAAGCGTTCGAAAAACACGATTATTTAAAGATGCAATTTCCGCTAACTGAATCGCATTGATTCGTGGGTGTAGCACTGCCCCGCCAATGCTTTTATTGTAGGCTGTTGATCCCGTTGGTGTCGAAACAGATAGCCCATCTCCCCGAAACCGTTCAAACAACTCGTCACGAATATAAATATCCGCCACCATCGTGGTATCCGTCCGTTTCACTGTAGATTCATTCAGCGATAAAAAATGTTTGGCTGGTTTGCCATTCCGATAAGTAATCCGAACATCCAAAAGCGGGTAACGCACGCTCTCTTCTTTTTTGGTACTTAATAATTCTATCAAGTCATCCACTTCATAATCCCGCCAATCTGTGTAAAATCCCAGATGACCTGTATGAACGCCAATAAATCGAACTTGATCCAATTTGTGACTATACAAATGAAACGCAGATAACAAGGTACCATCGCCACCCACAGATATGACTAATTCTGGATTTGTCTGATCAATGGTATGGCCAGCTGCCATTAATTTTTCTAATAATTCAGCTGTTATTTGTAATGAATGTTCCGTTTTATTGTGGACCACTGCTATCTTCAATTTTACCATCCTCTTGTGTCCTTTCTAACTCCTCATGATGCGAATGATGCTCTCCTGAGCCTTTGCCTCGGATAAATAAATGCTGAGCCTCTTGAATTTCTTCGCGGATACTGGACATCTCCTCATCTAATTGATATGCGGCTTCGGCTGCACGTCTCAAGCGAATGCCAATTTCGGGCGGAAAATCGCCTTGATATTTGTAATTCAAAGAATGTTCAATTGTTGCCCAGAAATTCATCGCTAAGGTTCGAATTTGAATTTCAGCTAAAATTTTCTTTTCACCCGTCACTAACTGTACCGGGTATTCAACAACCAAATGATACGAACGATACCCGCTCGTCTTTTGGTTACTAATATAGTCTCTCTCAATAATGACATTCATATCGTTACGATTCCGAATTAATTGAACCACTTGATGGATATCTTCCACAAATTGACACATAATCCGCAAACCAGCAATGTCCGACATCTCTTCTTCTAACCGTTCAAACGGTATATTGCGCAATTGGCTTTTGGCAAGAATACTATCCACAGGTTTCACACGACCCGTCACAAATTCAATCGGTACATGTTTGTTTTGTTCCCGAAATTGCTTCCGAATCCCCCGTAACTTTACTTTTAATTCTGAGACGGTCTGCTCATACGGTGCTAAAAACTGTTCCCAATCACGTTCCATCTTCATCCCTCGTTTCTTATAAACATACAGGCTTATCTTATCATAGATTAGAGAAAATCTTTAGTCCTATTACTTCCTTTCCAAACGAAACCTTCTTTGTTTCAAAGTTGACAGACGGCTTGTTTTCGAGTAAAACGAAGGAAGACACAAGAAAGAAGGTTTATCATGAGCGAACAACTTGAAATCGAATGGAAAACAGCCTTAACGGAAGCCGAATACCATCAACTTTTGGCACAATTTGCTGTTTCGCCTACTCAATTTTTCACCCAAACCAATACCTACTTCGATACACCAGACTTTCTATTGCAACAACAAAATTGCGGCCTGCGCATTCGCGTATTTGACACATCGGCCGAACTGACCTTGAAATCCCCTGAATCGCTGGGAAAGTTGGAAACAACGGACCAACTGACAAAGGAAATCGCCGCCAGTTGTATTGAAGCGGGACATATTATTCAGGAAGGTGCGGTTGCAAAAAAATTACTTGCCTTGGGTATTGATCCGACCTTGGTCACCGTATTTGCCGAACTAACCACCAAACGAGTCGAAATTCCCATCCAAGAAGGCTTACTTGCCATCGATGAAAGCTGGGCCAACCATTTGCATGACTATGAATTAGAATTAGAGGTAGATGCCGTGCATTCGGATCAAGGCAGTTTTCTCCAACTCTTACGTCAGTGGAACATTGCGTACAAGCCTTCCAAAAATAAAATTCAGCGAGCCAAAGAAGCCACCGACCTCACAAGATAGCCTTGTTTTGGTCCATAGACAAACCCCATTTACACCCGAACAATTCGGATCTAACTGGGGTTTGTTGTTGTTATCAATTGATACCTTTACTCTTCTAATTCTGCCACCAACGCTTCGAGTTCATTGAGGCGTTGTTCAAAGACGGTCATGGCATCAACAATGTAATCCGCCTTTGTCATATCGACACCGGCTTTTTTCATCACTTCCACCGGATAATCACTAGATCCAGATTTCAAATAAGTGAGGTAGTTCGTCAACGCATCTGGTCCTTCAGTTAAAATTTTGTGCGACAAAGCCGAAGCTGCTGAGAATCCTGTTGCATATTGGAATACATAATAATTGTAATAAAAATGAGGGATTCTTGACCATTCAAGCTTGATTTCTTCGTCGTCTGCTAAAGCTGGCCCGTAATATTTCTTATTCAGCTCACCATAGGATTCACTTAAGAATTCAGCAGTTAACGGGGTTCCCTTGGCATCTTCCACATGCATAAAATGTTCGAATTCGGCAAATTGAGTTTGACGGAAAATAGTGCCTTTGAATCCATCCAGATAATGATTCAAAATATACGCACGCACTTTGGGATCAGTTTCCGTTTTTAATAGATACTCCGTAAGAAGGTTTTCATTCGTTGTTGAAGCTATCTCTGCTAAGAAAATTGGATAGTCTCCATACACATATGGTTGATTCTTGCGAGTAAAGAAGCTGTGTACACTGTGACCCATTTCGTGAACAAGTGTAAACAATTGATCCAACGTATCATGCCAGTTTAATAGAATGTATGGTAAGGTATCATACGCACCTGAAGAATAGGCACCACTACGTTTTCCTTTATTTTCAACAACATCAATCCAGCGGTTGTCAAAAGCTGATTTTACAACGTCTAGGTACTCTTCCCCCATTGGCGCTAAGGCTTCCAATGCTTTTTTTACAGCTTCTTCATAACAATACGTAATAGAGGCTTCTCCTAATAGCGGTGTGTAAACATCGTACATATGCAATTCATCCACAGCCAACAGACGTTTACGCAATGTCATATAGCGATGCAAAAGCGGTAAGTGCGCATTAACCACCTCTACCAATGTATCATAAACTGCTTCAGGTACATGGTTGCTACTCAATGCTGCTTGACGTGCACTTTCAAAATGGCGAACCGACGCTTTAAAATTATGAGCTTTCACATTGGTACTTAGCGTCGAGGCAAACGTATTTCGGAATTGTTCATAGACTTGATATAATCCTTTAAACGCTGCTTCACGTACTTCCCGATTGGTGCTTTCCATCAATTGACCATAGACTCCATGCGACAACTGAATGGTTTCCCCATTTTCTCCTTCAATAGTTGGAAATACCAAATCCGCATTATTCAACACGGAAAATGTTTTGCTTGGTGAACCAAAAATTTCGCTAGAACCAGCTAGCAACGCTTCTTGTTCAGCCGGTAAGACATGCGTACGATTCGCAACAATTGTTTCAATAAAATGACGGTACTCAGCAAGCGCAGGCTCTTGCTCAAAATAACCCCAGATTACGTCATCAGCTAATGAAAGAACTTCTGGCTCAAACCAACTCAAAGCCGCCCCTACTTGCGCAGCTAAATTGGTTGCACGAGCATTTAATGCTTGATAAGTCGTATTTGCGGTATCTTGATCGTTCTTTAAATGACTATAAACATACAGTGTTTCTAATTTTCGTGAAATAGACAACAAATACTCAATTGCATTCAAAAAGGCGGTAGCATTCTCTGCCAATGTCCCTTGATAGTCACTCGCTTGCTTCACTTCTTCTTGCACGGTTTTAAAAGCCGTTTCGAATTCCGCATCTGAAGCAAAAATTTTCGTTAAATCCCAAGTCAATGCTTCTTCCACTTCGTCTCTTAGTGGTAGTTGTTTCACTTCTGACATAGTTTAAAAACCCCTTTTCTCTTATTTCTGCGATGGTAGCTTTTCTCACAGAAGACTTTATTGTATCATACTATATTTTTTCGTGAGAAGCATTTTATTTGTTATTTGGTTGCCTGGCTAGATAACCAACGGCATTCTTGGTAAAGCTCAAAGAAGATTTTTTGTGCATCGAAATAAGGCCAATGCCAGCTTTTTAGCGTGGCCAAACATGCTTCTATCCACTTAGAAAATGAAGATGACTCACAATAATAAGCCCGGAAAACCAACACTTGATGCGTGAATAAGAAACCATATAAACTAGGCTGATAGCACCATTCGGGTAAAGAAAACAAAGTCATTCCACTCGGATAAACCGCCTGCTGTAGTTTCTGAAATAGTGGATTGCACTGCATCAGCTGTCCTTGAATCCATGTTGCATAAGACATCTTATTCCCACGAGCCGCCTGAACATTCTTTTCGAATTGCCACTGATGCGTGGGCTTTTTTGCATAAATTTGCCAGGTATAACCAGTTTGATACGCCCATTTTATCGATTGATAGCGATACAACTTTGCCTGATTGACATCCAATGCATAACTATAAAATCCCAGCGAAGCAGTAAACTGACAACAAGCTTTTTGAAAAACCGTCCAGTTTTTTCGAGGCTGTAAATTCTTTCCAAAAAGCCAAACTGGTTGGTAGCCATTGTTCAGATATCCAGTCGTTCGATCAAAAAAACGTGAAAAGGAAAGTGGCGAACATTGAAATTCCAGTGCCAGCTGATTTGCCAACAAATCTGGTCGTTGCTCCAATTCAGGCAAATAAACTTCCAGTTGAGCGGTTGGAACAAACTGCTGCAAAAGCCTTTTTCCTGCTAGATGTTCCTTGCTTTCCCCTTCAGAAAAAGCGTGGCAGGCGGTCCCATGACTGTGAGCGAAGTGAGCAATTTTCTGCGGGCCTGCTTTTAAAATGACTGGTGACTGACAGCAAGGACAAAACAAATCATTTTTCGTGGTACGTATACCTGCATCAATGTAGGTTCCATCTTTGGCTTGTGCGATTAGCATAGGTATGCCCTCCCCATAGGAAAAGTACGCAAAAAAAACGCATCCCCCTTGTGAGGAGATACGTTTTTTTATTTTACAAATCAAATTGTTCCCGAATAAATAGCAACGCATCGTGTTTTACAATGACTTGACCATGCTCATCTAAAACGGCCTTCGTTAAAGGTGCTTTGCGACCAAATTCAGAAACATGGGCAATTACATTTTTCTTTTCTGCTTCAAGGACATCCTCGTTTAGAAAATGAATGGCCAGATAGTATTGTTGATTCATTGTGTACAACGTCGTATCAACATCTTCTAGCTGAACTTCATGCGCCAACCAAACGACCATTTCAAAATTTGCCAATTCCAATATAATTGACTGTCTTGGTGAGGGCGTTTGACGAGTCACTGTTTCTTCCGTTGCAACTTCTTTGGACTCAGCAAAATCATTTTCAAGTTCCTCATCTAGCTCGGACTCATCGAAGTCCGTTTCATCATCCATTTTTCCAAACCATTCAGGCAAATCCCCATTTTCATCACGAAAAGCATTGAACGATTCATTGATTTCTTGTGAATTGCTTTTACTGATAAACAACTCGAGTCCATCACCTTTTGGCATAACTTGGAACGTGACTGCTTCACTTCCCTTGAACTCTTCGTTCACATCGACTTCCTCTAATATGCTATAGAAAAAACTCTCAATTTCGTCTTTATTCCCTAATAGATCTAAAAAAGTGAATCCTCTCGCAGCTAAATCTTCGCCCTTTATTAAGACACGAATTGTATTTTCGTTAATGTGCTCCATTTCCATCTTAGCTACACCTCACTTTACGATTTCTAGCTACCTTCATTGTAACGAATCTTCCCAAAATGTAAAGGATTTATCCCCAATCTCAATTTAGAAAAATCGCAAAAAAATGTAGCCACTTTTCAGCAACTACACCAAATGCTTTCTTATAGCCCAGCCATTAATTGTGCTTGACGCAATTCTAATTGACGAACATCTCTTGGTAAAAAACGACGAATTTCATCTTCGTTAAACCCAACCTGTAGGCGTTTTTCATCAACCATAATTGGTCGTCTTAATAAACCTGGATTTTCTTGAACTAACTTCAACAATTCATTCAGCGGTAAATCATCTAAGTCCATATTTAATTTTTGAAACACCTTAGAACGGGTGGAAATAATTTCTTCTGTCCCATCTTCAGTCATCTGTAAAATGGTTTGCAGCTCATCAATATTCAATGGCTCTGAAAAAATATTTCGTTCGACAAAAGGAATTTCGTGTTCTTGAAGCCAGGCTCTGGCTTTTCGGCAAGAAGTACAACTTGGGGAAGTATACAATGTCAACAACGGAATCACTCCTTTTTCTATTAAACCATGTGCAACAATTGTTCTAATTTCATAATTTTATTATACAGGACAAAAAAATAAATTACTAGTTATTTTTTCATGATTTTTCATTACCGCTTCGTAAAAGTTGATGAAAATCTTTGTGATTATAAGGATTTGAGAAGATGTTAAGACTTTTTTAAACCAGAATAGCGAACCTATCTTTATTGTATAACAGAATGATAAAACTGTTTTATTTATCATTATTTGTTTATTTTATTTACAGAAAAGGTCTATTCCGTTAATAGAAAAAAAAATCTCGGCATTTCTCAATCATTTCTTTGTTTAGAAATGATTTTTCATGATCTTTTTTCCCAAAAATCAAACTCAGCTGTATGATTATTTGGTTTGACTGCCAAATTGAGACTCATACAAACGACGATAAGCGCCTTGCTTTGCCATCAACTCTTCATGAGTTCCTTGTTCAACAATTCCTTCTGAGCTGACCACAATAATTCTAGTAGCGTGGCGAATCGTCGCTAACCGGTGAGCAATAATTAACGTCGTTCGCCCCTTTGCTAGTTGATTCAAAGATTCTTGAATAACTTGTTCGGTTTCCGTATCTAATGCCGATGTTGCTTCATCCAAGATCAAGATGGGAGGATTCTTTAAAAACATCCGCGCAATGGCTACTCGTTGCTTTTGACCACCAGATAATTTGACTCCTCTTTCACCAATAACCGTGTCTAAGCCTTCAGGAAGATTGTTCATCACTAATTCCAAATGAGCCAATTTGACGGCCTGTTCCACTTCATGCTCCGTTGCATCTAGTTTCCCATATAAGATGTTTTCTCGCACCGTTCCTGGAAACAAAAAGACATCTTGCTGCACCATGCCAATTTGTTGACGCAAAGAAGAAAGCGTAATAGCTTGGATATCGATACCATCGATGGTAATGGTTCCACCAGTTCGCTCATAAAAGCGCGGCAATAAATTGCACAACGTTGTTTTCCCAGAACCACTTTGACCAACAAAGGCAATTGTCTCTCCTTGATGAATCGTTAACGAGATATTTTCCAAGACAGGATGCTGCGGATCATAAGCAAACGATACGTTGTCGTAGCAAATGTTCCCATTTAAATGATCTACTGCTTGCGCATTCGGAAAGTCTTGAATCGTCGGTTTCCGCTTCAACTCTTCATTAAAACGTTTGAAACCGGCAATGCCTTTTGGATAGCTTTCAATCATAATATTGACTTTTTCAATTGGTCGGACAAAAACATTAGAAAGCAGGATAAAACTGACAAATTGCCCACTCGTTAACTCGCCTTGTAACGTATAATATGCCCCAAATAATAATGCAAACAAATTCATCAAACGAATAATAAAATAATTATATGCCGAGCTGACTCCCATCACTTGGTAAAAAGTTAGTTTGGATTGACGATAGAGTTCACTTAAATAGTGAAATCGTTTCTTTTCATGGGCTTCATTAGCAAAGGATTGTGTGACACGAATCCCACTCACGGCCGCCTCTACTCCTGCATTAAATTCACCTAAATTTTCATAAATTTCTGTATTTACATTGGTCATTTTTTTGTTAAAAAAATACAAAGCAAACGTGATAAATGGGACCAAGACCACCATGGATAATGCGAGAGACGCATGCATGCGAAACATTAGGTAAAATGATCCAATCAATGTCATGATTGTGATAAAGACATCTTCTGGACCATGATGGGCGACTTCCGATATTTCAAACAAATCGGTTGTCAAACGACTCATCAATTTTCCTGTTTTTTGATTATCGTAGTAACCAAATGATTGCTTTTGTAAATGGTCAAACAATTCACGCCGCATATCCGTCTCAATATTTACACCTAATGAATGACCAAAAAAAACAACAATGTATTGCAAGGCCGTATTAAACATGTAGAAAAGTAACAATCCTAAACAAGCCAAAAGAATATAGTGAAAATTATTTCGTGGCATAATCTGATCAATAACCACATTAACGGCTACTGGAAAAGTTAATTCAAGAGCTCCTGCCAGCACCGCACAACCAAAATCTAGTAAAAATAACGTGCGATACGGTCGATAATAAGCAAAAAATTGGCGCATCATAGTCAACAAACGTCACTCCTTTCGTGATTATCAATTATTATACTCTAATTGAGAATATTGACCACCCTATTTTTAAATAAAAAAAGACGCTGTCACAACTTGCAAGCAGCGCGTTCAAGTAAAACATCTCCCTTCTAATGCCTTTGTCCAAAAGGGGATAGTCATCTCATCTCACTGATTGATAACATCCTCAGTGATTTTTTCTAACGATCTGCTTGCAAGTTTGTGTCACCGTCTCTTTATTCTAGAAATATCTGCGACTTATTCTCCTCCCATACTCAAAATTAGACGAATGTCTTCCTCTGTCATTTGTTGCAATTGGGCCTCATTTCCCTGTATGACTTTTTGGAATAATTCTCTTTTTTCATTTTGCAAATCGTCCATCCGCTCTTCAATGGTTCCTTCTGAAATCATCCGCCAAATTTCGACCACTTGTTTTTGTCCCATACGATGTGCTCGCCCAGCTGCCTGTTCTTCCACCGCCGGATTCCACCACAAGTCATAGAGAATCACCGTATTCGCTCCAGTCAAATTCAACCCAGTCCCACCTGCTTTTAACGAGATTAAAAAGACATCCGCTCCCCCTTCATTAAATGCATCCACCATTTTTAGCCGTTCTTTAGGTGGTGTACTCCCCCGAAGATAAAAGTGACTCAATTCCAATTGATCCAACTCTTTTTCAAGGAGACTCAACATACTAGTAAACTGTGAAAACAACAGCACACGCCGGTTGTTCTGTTTGGCTGCTATCAGAAGGTCTTTCACTTGCTCCAATTTCCCCGATCCACCTTGATAATCCTCCACAAACAATCGTGGATCACAACAAATTTGGCGAAGCCGCGTTAAACCAGCCAAAATACTCATCCGATTCTTTTTAAAGGTACTGGAATCCATTTGACTAATCTCTTCTTGCATTTGTCGCAAATACGCCAAGTAGATTGTTTTTTGCTCCGTTGTCAAGGTACTATAATAGTTCATTTCAATTTTTTCAGGCAAATCATTTAAAACCGTTCGTTTGTCTCTTCGTAAGATAAATGGTTGAATCATCTGCGCAATTTTTTCAGCCGAAAGCTGTCGATAAGCCGCCCTTGAAGGAAAGAAGCCGGGCATAATCAATTGAAACAAAGACCAAAGCTCGTCTAAATTATTTTCAATGGGGGTTCCACTTAAAGCAAAGCGTTGTTGAACTTCAAGTGAACGAATGGCTTGCGCTGTTTTTGTCCCACTATTTTTTACCATCTGAGCTTCATCTAAAATCAAATAATCCAACGAAAGCATTTGATAACTATCAATATCTTGGCGCATACTCGCATAAGAGGTAATCCTGACGTCCACATCTTGCTGCAATAAGGCTTCACGTTCTTCTTTGGTTCCACTGACCACGACTGCGTTTATGCTGGGAGCGAATTTACGAATTTCTTGCAACCAGTTATAGGTCAGACTAGCTGGTGCAACAATTAACGCTTGCAACTGCTGTCTCTCCTGTTTTTCAGATAAGAGGTAGCAAATGGTTTGCAACGTTTTTCCTAAGCCCATTTCATCTGCCAATATACCACCAAACTGATAATGACTGAGCATCTTTAACCAACGATAGCCTGCTACTTGATAATCTCTCAGTTGCGCATGCAATCCTTCAGGTAAAGAGCAAGTAAATGCTTCGGGATGGATTAAGTTATTGGTCATTTCAGTAAACTCATCACTGTAAGAGACATCTTTTCCCAGTGTTTGTTGCAAATGAATGCCTTGGTTTTTCGGAAGGTGAATAACCCCGTCCTTCATTTGAAAGCCTTTGCGTAAGTGGGTCAGAATCTGAGCCGTTTTTTGCAAAGCTTCGGTTTCCAAAGAGACAACTTGGCCACTTTCCAACGTATAGAACTGATCATGCTGCATTAAACTATGCAACATCGCATCAATCTCATGTTCCTTGATGCCAGTAACATCAAAACGAATGGAAAGCCAAGAAGATTCTTCATCTACTAACACATCCGCCTGTAAAAATTGTTCATCCAAGTACAATTCCCTTAATTTTTGTCCAATCTTTACGCTACCAAATTGCTGCAATGCTGGGATATCTGCCCGAAAGAAACGGTATAAGGCTTCACCAGTTGGAATGGGTCGTTGCCAGCTGGTTTCTTCCTTTTGGAACCCCAATGTGCCAAGTAACGTAGCCACTGCTTGCTCGGTCTCCAAATCACGTAAGATTTGTTGCTGATGCGCAGGAACGACTGATTCGGCGGGGTTCGTAGCGAATACCCAATCACCATATTGAAAATGAACCTTCGCGTCAATCATGCCGCGTTTTTTTCGCAAATAGAAGGTCACAACTAATGGCGCTTCCGTTATCAAATCTGCCACTTCGTCAGCAACTTTTACTTGTCCTATCGTCCTTAAAACAGGCAACACTTGACGAAACAGACTAGAAAAATGTTCATCTGAATAGGTAATTTGAGGTGATGGTAAGCGTTTAATCAACTGCTCAATGGTCGAATAATTAGCAAGTTGTTGATCAGATAAACGATACAGATGCGCATTTTTCAGTGCTAATTGATAAAATCGGAAGACTTTTTCAAACGCATCAGATACGTCTAGTAGAAGGTGCTCTTCTTGACGCTGAACAGAAAACTGCAAGGGCGTTTCCTGTTCAAGAATGGCGATACTTGTCTGTTGAAATCCATTGCCGGTAAACTGAAACGGGACTGTTTGAAATATTGTGATAAGTTTCGTTGCATTTTCAACTGGCAACAATAGATATTTTTTGTCCAGCTTTCCTTTAACTTGAATTCCCATTTGACCAAGCAGTTGCTGGGTCTGCGCAATGGCCTGCAACGTCTTTAACAAGCTGAGTGTTGCATGATCAAACGCTTCTTGCACCAATAGGAATGAATGCTTTTTATTGGCTAAATACTTTTTCCCTTCACTGACTACTTGTAAAAATTTGTAAATATTCTTAACGACGTATTTGCGCTCTTCCTTCAGCCCAATTTTCAAGGCGATACCCAGCACATCCATGTCATCATGATAAGGATTTGTTGGTAAAGACTCTAGGGAAATTTCAATGCCTAGCATTGGTACAGATTGAGAATTCGTTCGTTCACCCATTTTTTTTACCCCATTTGTAAACAAATCAACAGGTGAAAAAGTATGAGGAACGACCGTATCTGTTTTTGGTAATTGGCGCGTTTTTCCTTGTTGTCGTAAATACAATTCGACTGCTACTGTATGCTTACAATAGTGGTGCTCTTCCCAATATGGACATTGACAAAAATCTTCCTCTTTCGCTGTAGCGTCAAGATCGACTTGATATAATTCACTTCCTAATACCTCTGCATGCCAGACTTGCTGGTCGGAATCAGGTGTAACAGAAAGGACACGTCCATTTTCTAGATAGGCTCTTCCTCTAGCGATAATTCGTTCTGGAATACTCCATTTCATAAAGATGTAGCTCCTCCCGTAAAAATGATTCTTTTTCTATTATACCACCAGTCCTCACAAATTAAGAAACAGTTAAGCAAGAAATGCCGATTAAAACCAAAAAAACAGTGATTGCTTCATGCAAACTCACTGTTTTTTGATTGTCTCTGATTATTTTTCCTCAATTTTGTAGACAAACTCTGGATTAGCTGCTTGATCAATTGCCGAAAAGGCTGATTGAATCCGAATTTCAACTTCACTTAAGCCCACGTCATTCATCTTCGGAATATCACTGATATCAATTGGCTCACCAAAACGCACAATCACACGTTTGCGTTTCAACAAATCCTTAAACGTCAGCGGTCCTTGATAGACACAGGGAACAATTTTGACATGTGCCATTTTGGCGATTAGAGCCATCCCACCTTTTAGGGCCGTTGAATGCCGGGTACCACTCGGAAACATGATTAAACTCAAATCCGTATTTTTTAAAATCTTGACGGGCGTCTTGATGGCACTAGGACCAGGATTTTCTCGATCAACGGGAAAGGCATTCGCATGACGCAAGATAAAGGACAAAACTGGATTTTTAAAGAGCTCCTTTTTGGCCATAAACGCAAATTTTTTCGGTCGGGCGGCCACAGCTAGATACAATGGATCCCACCACGTACGGTGTGGTGCTACTAAAATATAATTCTCATTTTGGGGAAGCATCTCGCGATTTTGGTAACGAGCATTGCCATTTAATAGAAACAAAATCACGCGGACAACCCCACGCATAAATGTAAAAAACATTGTGTCGTTCCTTTCTTTCTTCTATCAGTAGTATGCAAGAAAAGTAGCTACTTGACAAGTATTTTTGTCGGTTGCTTCTTTGAAAAAACAAGGTATAATGTTGAACGTAGTCTTCGGAGGTGAAAAAATGGTTCAATTACACGCAAATGAACGAATTGATCAATTGTATGCAGATGATATCCAGATAATTCAAAGCAAGGATGTTTTTTCCTTTTCTTTGGATGCTGTTCTCTTAGCCAATTTCCCTCGGCTTCCCAAAAAAGGGCGCATCGTCGACCTATGCGCAGGAAATGGTGCTGTAGGCTTGTTTATGAGTCGCAAAACGACGGCCGAAATCATTCAAATTGAATTGCAAGAACGCTTAGCCGACATGGCCCAAAGAAGTATTCAACTCAATGAATTACAAAATCAAATGCGCATCTATACAGCGGATTTAAAAGATAGTTTGACATATATCGCCGCCGACTCGGTTGATTTATTGGTGTGCAATCCACCTTATTTTCCTCAACAGCCACAAAGCACCAAAAACCCGAATCCTTATTTAGCGATTGCGCGTCATGAGATTCATACAAATTTAGATGAGGTGTTACAAATGACCAGTAAGCTGCTAAAGACTAATGGCCGCCTGGCACTCGTTCACCGTCCGGATCGCTTTCTAACGATTTTGCAAATCATGCGTACGTACCGCCTTGTGCCAAAACGTGTTCAGTTTGTTTACCCACAAAAAGGCAAAGATGCCAACATTCTATTAATAGAAGCAATCAAGGATGGCAAGGAAGAAGGCTTTAATGTTAGTCCGCCACTGTTCACCTATGATGAAACGCAAAGCTATACGCCAGAAATCAGGCAGATGCTCTATGGAAGCTAAGCATTATTTTTACGTGTTGTTGTGTAAGGATGGGACCTATTATGGTGGCTATACAACCAATCCAACCCGACGTCTAGCTGAACACAACAATGGTACGGGTGCCAAATATACTCGACTATCTTCCAGAAGGCCCTTGAACATGATTCATACCGAATGTTTTGCCACTCGCAGCGAAGCGACCAAAGCAGAAGCCGCCTTCAAAAAATTGTCGCGCAAACAAAAAGAGCACTATCTTAAAACCTATTCTGAGAAATCACCGTCAATCATCTGAACAAAAGCGCATGGTAAATGACCAAGTTAAATAAAGCGAAGCACGAGCAAAAGGTTCTCATCTACCTTTTGCTCGTGTATTTTCTCTCTAGGCTTCTTTTAACAGGCCATCTTGCATCCGCAATACGCGATCACATTTTTCAATTAAACGCGTATCATGCGTGACCATAATTGTTGCTTTCTGCTCGGTTTTGGTTGCCTCCGCCAGTAAATCAACAACTTCAAATGCGCGTTCAGAATCCAAACTAGCAGTTGGTTCGTCCGCCAAAATGACAGTGGGTTGATGATACAATGCACGAGCAATGGCTATTCGCTGTCTTTCCCCTCCAGATAATTCACTTGGGTATTTATTGGCTAAGCTGTCAACTCCCAGACGTTCGAGAAGCATTGTTCTTCTCGATGCATCTTTCTTTTTCGTGATATCATCCACCAATAAAAACTGTTGCTTCACTGTAAGAAAAGGAACCAAGTTGGAAGCTTGTAAGATAAAGCCAATTTCATCAAATCGGCGCTTGGCTCTTTTTCGTTCCGATTCCCTACTAAATGCCTTTCCATTAATCTGTACCTCGCCAGACGTAGGTGTTTGTAAGCCACCGATAAGTGTTAACAAGGTACTTTTTCCCGATCCAGATGGGCCAATAATAGCAACAAATTCTCCCGCCTCCACTGCTAGATTGGTTTCTTTTAAGGCTTCAATGGTCTCATCACCATCAAGAAATTGTTTGGTTATTCCTTTTAGTTCAATCGCACTCATTTTCATTCCTCCTAACCAATCGCTTGAATGGGGTCAATGCTCACAATTGTCTTCACGGAAAAAGCCGATCCGACGACTGCGGTCACAATCATCAAAATAGCAGAACCTAACAAAAAGGTCCAATTATTCTCATATGGAACCGCTGCTGGCAATATATACGAACCACTCACGCTAATAATCAAGGCCAGTACTGTCCCAAAGGTTGCTAAAAGAAACGTTTGCACCATAATTGATTTAGCAATATACCCATTTGAAATTCCTTGGGCCTTCATAATGCCAAAAATTGCGCGTTTCTGCATAGTTAACACGTAAATAAAGATTCCAATCACAATGGCTGCAATGATAATTAGTGACCCTATCATAAAACCAAATGTTAGAACTTGTGCACTATAACCTGGCAAATCATTAATAAATGTCGCCACCGAAACTTTCGCTAATTTGTCCTTGTCAAAACTGGTTACCTTGCCACGATAAACGATAGCATTGATTTTTGCCTCCCCTTCAGGAAAAGTTTGGTCATACTTGATTTTTTCAAAATTAGGCAAAGAAAGGTACAAGACTGGTGCAACATTAAATTGCGCATTTTTGGTAAATCCCACGATTTTTACGGTTTGATCTGTTCCCGAGAGACTGATTTTATCCCCAAGTTTAAAGCCGTCTTGTTTCAAAGATACATCCGCGACCACTTCGCCAGCTTCTTCAAATAGACGACCTTCCGTCACTTTTGGTTTCAAAAAACTCTCTTTGTCAATGGCAAATAAACTAACACTTGCCTTTTCTTTTGCCTGACTGTTTTCTTTTGAGGCAATCGCAGACAATTGTGCCAAATACGTTTTTTCCGATGCACGAACATTCGCCAACTCTTTCTCTGAAAATGTAGATAAGTTCAGGTTATTATCTGAATCTTTCGTTAGCAATAAGCCATCGATATTCCAAGTATCCAATGCAGTGCGGTTCTCTTGAGCCAAACCGTAAGACAACCCTGTTAAAAAAAAGACCATAAAGCCAACTAAAAAAATCACACCTACTACGAGACCATAACGTAATTTGGTATGAAGAATTTCATTCCAAGCTAAAAACATGTTTTCACATCCTTACGTATTTCTTATCGTAAGCATAACACGTCACCTAGTCCTTCCAAATAAATCAGCCTAGTTGAGAAGCATTCTCTTTCGAGGAAAGCGCACTTCCTGTTGCACGCAAATAAAACGAAGTAAAGAGCATCCTATTCATTAGACCAATCCGATGAGCAAGGATTTGTTCATACCCCTTGCAATTTCTAACAAGAGCTATAAAAAAAGGCCTTACCCTGCGTAAGTCTCCTCAAGGGACTCCTGCTGATAATGCCTTTCTTTTATTATTTTAACGAAACCAGAGTGCAACAAAAATTAGGTTATCATTCTCCGATAATCTACCGAGAAGTTGCGACCAAAGATAAAGGTTTTTTTGTTAATACTCCTCCCTTTAAAGTGGCGTTTCCTACTCGCCGACTTCTTTAGAAGTTGCTACGGATTGGCTGCCCATTGCGTTTGGTTCACGGTGAAGTCTTTGCTCATTTTGCCATCTTTTTGTTGATAAACCAGATTTTTTTGTGAAAGAGGAATGACCACGCTTGTTAAGAAATAATTTGTTTGCGTAAAAAAGCCTAATTTCTCAAACGCGCGCGCATTTTCTTTTAAATGATACTGAATTCCTTCCAATTTCGCCGCGGCTTGATCTCTATACTCGGGTGTTGTTCGTAAATAATACTGCTGTGCACCGATTTTAAAATAAACAGATCCATAGGCATACCCGAGATACGTGATTTCTCTTTCCACCGGCTTTGACTCGTAGATGCCCAATTTTTCGATACCCTCTCGATTTTGAATATGCGTGTAAGCCGTAACTGTTCCCCCATCATAGTATTTATAACCAATAAAAGCCCGTTCACGATCCCGAATATTTGGTTGAACAGCGCGCATATAGGTTAGGTAAGTATGATAAGAATGATTGCCAACGAGATAAATTCCTCCCAAAAGCAATAAGAAGCTACTCAGAATAATTACCGCTCGCCATTTATTTTTTTTCACGTACAACAAAAAAATACAGAGAAATAACAAGCCAAAAACGCTTAGCAAAAGCAAGCTCATCACACCCGTATGATAAAAAAATTCTGCCCGTTGCCATTTTTCAGGCGTAAAAGTTTGACCAATCATTTTCTTTCCCCCAAGTCTAACGTGAAAGCATTGTACCGCATAAAATTCCTAAGAAACTTGCCAGCAACCCAACTACATAGGTACTAAGGAAGTAAATGAAAAATGCGCGTCGGTTATCTTTTGCAAGTAAAAATAACTCAAAATTCATTGTCGAAAAGGTCGTATACCCGCCCATCACGCCGGTTCCAAAGAACAAATAGGACGTATGATCCATCTGCATGCCTACAAAAAAACCCAGTATAAAAGCACCCGTAATATTGATCACTAGCGTTGCTTTTGGAAAAGGATGTGGCCGTTTTTCAAAGTAACGGTTAATAGCATACCGTCCAGCAGCACCAAGAGCTGAGCCAATGCCAACCAATAATACTGTCATTCACTCACCTTCTTTTTCACAATTGCTTCACCAAGCCAAACAAAGAACAGACCGCCCACAATCGAAGCAAATAAATACAGAAATGCGACAAGATACGCCTGTTTTTGTAGCAGCTGAACTGCATCAAGGGCAAACGAAGAAAATGTCGTCAGGCCCCCACAAAAGCCGGTACCTACACCTAGTATCAAACGTCCATTTATCTCTCGATCTACCATAATCTGTTTGACTAACCAACTAAACAAAAAACAACCTATATAATTAGCGGTTAGTGTTCCTATGGGGAAAAGATGGAAAATAGGTAATTCCACTCCTAATAAATAGCGTAAAATCCCTCCGAAAAAAGCAAAAAACGCCACTACAACATAGTTCATCCTCATTCTCCTAAAAAAGGGCCGAGCATGCTCTGCTCTTAGCCCTTTATTCATTCCTATTTATTGGCACGTTTAACATAAGTTCCTTCTGCCGTATTAATTTCCAGTGATTCACCGGCTTCAACAAAGTCCGGAACGTTCACAACTAGACCTGTTTCCATTGTTGCTGGTTTACCTGAACCTGTGACAGTAGCACCTTTAATTGAAGGTTGCGTTTCTTCAACCGTCAAAATAACGGTTGTCGGTAATTGAATCCCAATTACTTCATCACCAAAGAATTGGATTTTTACTTCCATATTTTCCAAAATATACTTCATTTCTTCTTCAACTGTACTAACTGGAATTTCATATTGATCATAGGTTTCTAAGTCCATGAAGAAAGCTGTATCGTCCATCGTATACAAATATTGCACTGTTTTTGTGTCGATGTGTGCCTTCTCAAACTTTTCTTCAGGTCGGAAAGTTGTGTCATACGTTGCACCTGAACGAACATCCCGCAGTTTCATCCGCATAACCGTATTTCCTTTACCTGGTTTGTGGTGACTTGCTTCTAATACTTTGATTAACTTTCCATCTTGTACAAATGTCATACCAGCTCTTAAATCGCTTGCTGAAATCATGTTTAAACGTCTCCTTTATTTAAAAATAGTCCTTATCCATTGTAACAAAAAGTAGCGGATAACGCTAGTCCGTTCTCTTTTATGATACACAAACCTTCTGTCGGAAATATCGAAAAAAAGCGTCCTAACCAATAATCCACTGGACTTCAACAAGAATCATTTGCATTGGTGCACTTAAAAAGCAGGGATTAACGTATCACTATGCTTGTCTTCTAGGAATTTTTTCACTTTTTCACTCGTCATTGCTTTTTTCAGTTCTTTGATTTTCGCTGAATTTTCATTATCTGCTCGTGCGACAACTTGGATGGAAAAGCGTTGGTCAATCGTTTTTTCTAAAAGTAACGCATCGCTTGGTTTCAGTCCAATTTTTGCAATGTAGGTTGGATAATTATAAACCAATGAAACATTTGGTTCACTATAGGCTTCCGCTAAATTCAATAAATCGACAGCTAAAAATTCAAATTTTTTCGGATTATCAGTAATATCTTTGACCGTGCCATTTACACCCACTCCGTCTTTCAGAGTAATTAAACCATAATCGGCTAAAATGGCTAACGCGCGTCCTTCGTTTGAAGCGTCATTTGGAATGGCCACTTTTGTCCCTTCTGGAATTGCATCAACCGACTTGTACTCTTTGGAATAAAAACCAACTTTGGCATCATAAATGGGTTGAATCGCTACTAAGTCGGTGCCTTTTTCGGAATTATATTTTTCCATAAATGGCTTATGTTCCGCAAAACTTGCATCCGCCTCTTTACTTGCAACCATGTCGTTATAGGCCACGTTGTCATTCACTTGAATCAGTTTGATTTCCCAACCATCTTTTTTGGCTACTTCTGCTGCTACTTTCACCACATCGGTCATCGGTGTGGTTTGTGATGCCACTTTAATCACTTTATCTTCTTTGTTAGAACCTTTTGATGTAGCGTCTGATTTTGATCCACAGGCTACTAAACTAATTGCTAACCCCAACATACCTAGTCCCAAAAATATTTTTTTCATATTCTCTCCTACTTTCGTTTATCTAATTTTCTGGCAAGTACATTGCCCGTAATTTGAATCAAAAAGACCGTGAAAATCATGAACCCGATGGCCACGTACATAATGCCATATTCATATCGCTGATACCCATAACGAATGGCAAAATCCCCAATACCGCCGCCACCGACAATCCCCATGACGGTGGAATAACTGACCATGCTAACCGTCGTCGTAGTAAATGCCAATATCAGACCACTCCGCGCTTCTAACAGTAAAAAATGCACAACATATTGCCATTCTTTTGCGCCCAAAGAATCAGCCAATAGGCGAATATCTGTTGGCACATCGAGGAGCACTTGTTCGACTAAGCGAGCAAACACGGCTACCGCCACGATACTTAGAGGAACAGCTGCTGGAATTGGACCAAAGGCAAAGCCAATCAACCAACGAGTAAATGGAATCAAGGTCACCACAAATAGTAAATACGGAAAAGAGCGGATCAGTGTGATCATCAAATTAATAGACCAATATAGCCACGGGCGTCGACTTTTTAGTTGCGGATTCGCCAAAAATAAGCCAACGCCTAGGGGCAGACCGCCAATCACACAGACAGTTAATGAAATGCCCATCATGATTGCTGTTTCCTTCAGTGATGTCATTAATTCCGGCCAATAGTATTGAATAGTCTCAATGGTCGTCATCTATTCAACCTCCGTTTCACAAGGTCAAAATATGTTTCTTCCACTTGTCGCAGATTGGTTGGCTGATTGATGACTTCTCCTAAAAGATGACCGTGTTCCATCACCAACACACGATTGCATACTTTCTTCACTGTTTCCAGTTCATGACTAACAAAGATGACCGTCAAGTCTCGCTCTTGCTGTACTTGTTGCAACAAACGCAGCATATCTTCGGTATTTGCTTCATCCAATGAGCTCGTGGCCTCATCACATAGCAGAACAGTCGGTTCACGAATAAGAGCCCGGGCAATGGCAACGCGTTGCTTTTCTCCTCCTGACAAATCTTTGGGAAAACGATCGGCTTTGTCAGCCAACCCCACAAAGCGTAGCAATGCTTGCACTTGTTCTGGTTGCTTGACACCAATCAATTTTAACGGCAACCCAACATTTTCTGCCACCGTTAGATTATGCAAGAGATTGTATTGTTGAAAAATCATCGCAATTTTTTGTTTTACTTGCTGCAACTCTGCCTTTTTAAACTGACTCCCATTTTCACCTAAAAAAGTAATGGTCCCGGATGTCGGCTGTTCCATAAAATGCAACAAGCGTAACAATGTACTTTTTCCCGAACCGCTTTTCCCAACAATGCCCAAAAATTCCCCTCTGGCCACTTGAAAAGACACATCCTCAAGTGCAATGGATGAGCCATAAATTTTCCCAACATTTTTAACCGAAAACATCTCGTCCTCCTAATCAAATAGCAAATCTAAACATGCTTGCTTGGTAAAATGAAGAATATACTCTTCTATCGCATGCTTCTCTAAAAATACCTCAACATTCTCGTAGACAAATGGGAGACCAATCATGGCTTGTTCAAGTTCATCAATGGGCAAAGCACCAAAGAAATCTCCAAAAAAATGAATGCCTTCAATGATCCCTGCCTTTGTTGCAATCTTGACATCCACAATCCCCACATTTGGGATACGCGTGCGTCGCTCAATATCAAATGCAGGTGTCTCGCCATAAATCCATTGATTATTGGCATATTTTTCATCAAACAAGGCTTGAATAAGCTGGCGATCTTCCACTGTTAATGCGAGTCGTTTGTCAGCAATAGCCGTCAAACTCTCCACTTGATACAATTCACACAATAATTGATCACGAAATTCCTCCGTCGTCAGTCCTTGCCACTTTTCATCAAGGTATGGTCGGATATTTGTGACATTCTTTCGAACGGAGCGGGTCGCCTTTGATGAAATTTTTTCTTCTGAAACGGTTAGCAATTGGTCTAAAACAGACAAATCGACATGATACATCAGCGTGCCATGAGAATATGTTCGACCATGTTTGGTGTACATGGCATTCCCTGAAAATTTCTTACCATCAAGGTATAAATCATTCCGGCCCCCAGCCTGAGCATCGGTTGCACCCATGCGATGCAAGGCATGCAAAATGGGTTGGGTCACACCTTGATAATCCCCAAAAGCAGTTTGATTTTTCTTAGTGACAAAACTAAAACTCATATTCCCCAAATCATCATAAACAGCCCCACCACCAGAAATACGGCGCGTCAAGGTAATGCCATGCTCACGTAAATAACGCAAATTGATTTCTTCGTACGCATTTTGATTGCGACCAATTATAACACAAGGTTCTTGAATATATAACAGAAGAAGTGGTTCTTCTATATCTGCATGGTCCATTAAATATTCTTCTGTAGCTAAATTCATTCGAATATCGCGACTTTCCATTATATGATATCGCATACATTTTCCTCTTTCCTACATTTTTTCTTTTCAAGCAAATAGCGAATTCTGTTGTTATTTACATATAAAACTGTAACATGTTATATTTCAGGCTGCAACTCTTTTTTCACAAAGAATTTTTTTCAAAAAAAAAATTCATAATTCAAGAAAAGTTTCTTACGTTATCTAGGAATGACTAATGAACAAAGCTTTCACTAACCTCACCTTGCAATGTGAACTTAGCTTGGTTTTATTAACAAACATGCAAATCTAACCCTATCCTGCCCTATCTCCATTGATTTAGCAACAAACATTTCAATGATAGATAGCACAGTTCCTTCTATAAAAAATCGTCCAAAATTGATTTTATTACGCTAGAAAATACTTTTTAAACGCATCTTTAGGATTCTTATAGCATTTCTACATAGAAAGTTCTGTCAATTCATCTACATAAAAACTATTGTTTGCAATAAAACCACATTCGTTTTTTTAACGAATGTGGTTTCTATCAACTACTATGAGAAATTCTGCATTTTCATTTTGTCTAATTTCTGTTGTGAATTGTCGATAAAGTGCAGGTTGGTTTTCTTTTAAGCGTTTGATTCCGATAATTCCCACTGGTTTCATCTTCACATCTATCTGTTCTTTGATTTGATAGACTCCTCGTGGAATTGCTTCAAAAGCTACTACACCAGCATGATCTGCTTTTGCAACAAAAGGTGCCCCTTTTCGTTTGAACTGTTTGGTTCCTCTCTTATTGAACAATGCAAACGCACAGCCCACTACTGGCTTGCCAACGCTTGTCTCTATTCGCAGAACAATCGTCATGGTTTTGCGCTTTAACAAATAAATATACCAGATTTTGAAAAATACCACCGTCATGACTAGTAGCAATGCCATTGTCCCAATCAAAATGGCCCATTGTTTCGCATTTGATGACGCTTGACTATGTTTTATTTTTTGAGCGAGCTTCTCAGTATACGGAACACGATGACCTGTCACAAGTAAACGATCAGTATTAATCATATAAGGTGTACACGTAAGCAATGTCACCAAATCACGATTGGCTTCAATTTTTAAGCTACTTGTATCATCCGGTTTGACAACGTTTATTCGGTCAACTTGATAGGCCATCTTTTTCCCAAAAACAGTCACCACAAATTGATCTCCTAGCTTCACCGCTTCCAGGTTGCTAAATAATTCTCGATTTGAAATGCCACTGTGTGCTGCAATCACCGAATGATTGTTCACTTCGCCCGTCGGATAAGATGTCCCTTGTACAACCGTCGCACCCAATTGCAGCAATGAATCATTCGTGGTGTCAAACAAAGGAATAGCCACTTTGATACTTGGAATGGTCACGTTGCCAATCAAATGTTTTTTGTAGTAACTTTGCGAAACGTTCGTTCCATCCGTATCAAAGTTGACCGCACTTGGATTCAGGCCCCGCTCTTGAATTCGTTTGTTTTCCTTGGCCAATGCCGCACGTTTTGCTTGATAGGCGACTTTTTCTTCTTTTTGGATTGATGCCACTCGTGCTTGATCAATAAAAGTATTTAGCGCATTAATATAAAAAGGATACAAAAATAGTAAGATTCCTACCAAAAAAATGACAAAAATGGTAACACGTCGCAAAAAAATACCTAATGCTGAAGATTTCTTTTTTGTACGTAGATTCGGTTTGATGATGTCCCCTCCTTTACAATACGCCGATTTTTTTGTCCAACCCTTACACCCAAGTGAGTCGCACGCAATTTTTCAAGGCGTATGCGGATAGTTGGCCACGCTCGTTCTTCCCCCATCACAACCGCACGATAATTCCCCCCAGGAATAGATTGAAATGCAACTCGACCAGCCTGATCACTTACCGCAACGACAACTTGCTGGTCTATTTTCAATGGACGCTTGTTCCACCCACGTACCAATTGCACGTTGACTCCTTGAACAGCATGCCCTTGATTTTCTAAATAAAACGTTGCTTCATATTGACGCTTCAAGCCACGAAACAGCCAAATTTTCCGTGCAACCCAAAAGAAGAAAAGACCAAAGAAAACCAAAATGCCCATTATTGTATAGACTAATTTCAAACGATGATAATTTTGTGTTTTTTGAATACTTTTTTTTACTGGATCTTCTTTGTATGCAACGCGCTCAGCCGTAACCAATAAGCGATCAGTATTAATCATATAAGGCGTACAAGTGACCAACGTAATCAAGTCTTGACCAGGTACAATTTTTAAATTATCCAATTGATCTGGTTTTACCACATGGAAGGACCGAATTTTATAAGCAAGCTTTTTGTTCAATACATGCAGATAAATCATATCCCCTTTGGTTAACTCAGTTAAGTTGGTAAACAACAGCTTATTCGGTAAGCCCGTATGACCTGTGATAACTGAATGAGTACTTTCTCCACCGATTGGATAAGAAGTTCCTTGCAATACCGTAGCACCCTCTTCTAATAAACGATCATTGGTCGTATCAAACAAAGGCAAACTCACTTCAATTGCTGGAATAAAAATGGCACCAATATTATGTTGTTGATAATAAGCTTGTGTTGGTTTATCCGCATAATCATGAATATCTGCAAATGGATCTTTCACATTTGTCATGCCTGGTACCGTAATACTCGTTGCTAGTTTGGCATTTTTTTCGGCCATTCTTTGTGCTTCTGCTTTGAGTTTCGTTTGATTTTCCTTTTCTGTTTGATTTATGTAATAGCTAATTCGTTGTTGGTCTAAATAATTATTCAACGCATCCGCTACAAAAGGATAGAAAAAGATGATTGCTCCCACGACAAATAACGTCATCATCAGAAATTTTAAAAAGAAATTGATTTTATCATCTTTTGAAAGACGCTTTGTTTTTTTCTCCATCTTAATCTCCCCTTTCGAAACGAAAGGATTTCAAAATCATCGCTGATTTCAAAATCCTTCCGCCTACGTATCATTCTGAAACACTCTTAATTCATTATACTTCTGCTGTTTCTTTGGATTTTTTATACCAAATAACTGCCCCAAGCATCAAAGCTGCCCCGATAGCCAAGAAGGCGTAAATTCCGGTCCCACCAGTAGCAGGTAGAACGCCTTTACGTACGTTTGTAATTACAAGCGTTCCTTCCCCTTTTGTTGTCGTATATGTTCCCTCACCATTTTCATTTGTTACAACATGAAAAGCTGTCTCAGGTTGATCTGGTAAAACATAACCCTCCAAAGTTGCCGTTTCAATTAACGTATAGTCACCCGTCTTTAATCCGGTTACAGCAAGCTTTCCACCTGATTGTGTCTCGATTGTAGTCACCGCCCCAGTATCGTCATCATCTGCCAATGCCCATTCATTTGCACTTGTTAAAACAAAACTTAAACTATTGCCAGAGCTGTCTTTTACCTGAAATTTCACCCCAGACATTCCATTATTAGAACTTGCATCCTGCTTGATAAAGTTGTAACCGCCCGTGAACACTTCTGGTGTTGGTGTATCAGGCTCTTGATTTTTTTTCGTATCCGTATCTACTGAAACGCTGTTAAGCATCCCTTGATCAACAGGAGCGTCCGATGTCACAACCATGTTGTACTTAATTGATAATTGCTTTCCAACATAGTTCTTTGGTGTCGTTAAAGTTAGTGTATAACCACCGTCAGCATTAAGAACAATTGTATAATCAGTTCCTCTAACTAATGTGGTCTCACCCTCCGTAACTACAAAATTAGCATCTAATAATGTTTGTAAACCAATACTCGGTTTATCTGTCACTTGGAATAAGGTCTGAGCATCTCCAGGTACATTAACAGTCACTGTATAACCTACTTTTTCCCCTACTGAATAACTTAAAATACCGTCATCTTTCCCTTTAACAACTAGTTCATTCTCTTCATTTTTGGGATAAAGATGAATCGTTGACAGATCTTGTTCTCCAGCACTATTCCCCTGCATAAAAGCTACCCCAGCATAATAAACAGGCATAGCAATAACTAATGGAATCGCCTTTTCTGTTACCCCACTGGGAACTTTGGTTTCGACAAAAAGATACGCTTTAAAATTAGTTCCATCCGCTAATTTCACATTTTTGAAAGAAGCAATCCCTTGACCGGCAGTCGTCTGTTTATCCACTACCGTTGTTTGAAAACTAGTATAGTTTGTTTGGATCGATTCAACTGCTTGTTTTGCTGTTTTCCCTTCACCTAATAATCGATTGTATTCAGTTGAAACATCATACCTTGTAAATTCTGCACCGTTCAAAATAGCATAACTCACGCCAAAGTCTGGTTGGTTAATTCCATCATTATCCATAGAATCAGGTGTATTACCTTGTTCAAAAACGAGTTTGTGTAAATCGATGTTTACCATCTGTTCTGTACTCTTAGGATTGGCTGAAGTTGCTCCCCCATCTGCTTGAACAAAAGATCCCCCACTCAAAAATAACGGCAATGCAAGTAATGCTGTTGCAATGATTCCCACTAATCTTTTCATCGGTCTTCCCCCTTTTTACTTTTCCTTATTGGCTGGCCTTCTCCAAAGATACCAACCCAATCCGAATAAAATCATCATTCCACTAATTGCCATAAGTGACTTTGCTTGACCCGTACTAGGTAAAAAAGACTGTTTGGTTGGTTTCAATATGGGTTGTTTTGGTTCAGCTGGTGTCACAGGCTGAATGGAAGTTGCCGCATTTTTTAAATAAATATGGATTGTCTCTAACGGTTGACTTGCTCCTTCTGCATAATAAGGAACTATGACTATTAATGGTGCACTATCATCATCACCAAATTTTAACGTTTTAGAAACAATCGGTTCTTGCACAAACAAGTACGCATTTGCTTGGTCTTGTGGCAATCGGAAGGAGACGCTTCCCTCACCGTTTGTTTGGCTAGTTTGGCCAATTTGCGTCAAACCAGCTTGTTGAATAGCAACTATTGATTTTTGGGCCCATCCTCTCATCCACGTCTTTACATCAAAGTCGGCTTGCCTACTTGCTTCTTGATACCTATCAGTAGCATCATATACTGAGAAAGAAACATTCGCTAACGGTGTTCCTCCGAAAGAGTGATTTTCCAACCCGTTATTCACTAAATTTGCTGGTAGCTCTTGATCAATCCAGATTCGTTTATGCAAAGTGATTGTGACCTCAGATGCTTGCTCATCACCTGTGACAGTCGGAGGAGACCAGAAGACTAAAATTGATAGAAAAACAAATCCGACCCCAATTAGTTGTCTAATTTTTTTCATCGTCCTCGCTCCTCCTTTCGATTACGAAAAACATAGTAACCTGCAAGAAGTACCATCATACCAAACATACCACCTGAACCAATCACAAACATCGCTCTTCCTTGACCACCTGTAGCTGGAAGTTCTCCTTTTTTTGTATTAGCTAATGTCAATCGAATGGTATTGGTCCCTTCATCATTTAAAGAAACATCTGCTAATGATTGGGTAACATCCGTATTTTGATACGAAACAATCACTTCGCCATTAGTTTCAATGGTCAGCTCAATCATTTCTGCTAAAAGGGCATATCCTTCAGGTGCAGCTAATTCTTTAATGATATATACACCTGAATCTAATCCGAATGCTTCTTCCGAGCTACCATCAGCGTTCTTAAAGATGCCTTGCCCATTTTCATCAGTTTCTAAAGTTGCGATGATCGTATCGGGTTCATTCTTTTTGGCAAGTCCGAATTGTGCATCTGCTAACTTCTCTTTTGTATGGTAGTCCTCTTTCAAAATAGAAACATCAAACAAACGTAACTGGTTGTATTTAGCAAAAATCAGCACATTTTCGTTAGTCGTTGCTTTCCAGTACCAGCCATCAACTGATGGTAAGTTTGTCGCCACAATTTCGGTATCAGCTTCGCTGTATACTTTGCCATCAATGGTTACTCGGAATTTATATGGAGTATTCTCTTCGAGATACCCTGTTGGCGTAGTGGTTTCTTGAATCGTATAATATCCTGGCGTCAGTGATTTAAACGAGCTCGTTTCATTACCAATCAGATCATTCAGCGCTCCAATTACTGTTCCGTTTCCTTGCCAGTTTTCTGCATACTGCTTCAATGTAAATTTAGCACCAGAAAGCATGTCAGTTGAATCTCTACGATATTTCTCAGTTCGAAAAATGATTGGCTTAAATTGGTTCTCAATTGTATAGTGAATCTTATGCTCTGATACAATCACGCCATCCTCGGTGTTATTAATGGTAACAACACCCGTTTCACTCACCCTCACTTGCCATGTCGATGTTGTCGGCTCATGACCAGTAGGTGCTGTCACTTCAATTAATGTATAGGTTGAATTTAACTGTAGTTTAACCGTGGTTGGCAATGTATATGTTCCATCTTCTTGATCCAGTAATAAAATCCCAGCAGATGGAAGTGTCCCCCCAGTTAACTTAAAAACAGCTCCTTTCAACGGTGTTTCGTTTTGATTGGAAATTTTGGAAATTACTAATCCTAATGGAGTGAATAGTTTTGTATTCGTCCAAATTGAGCCATCCGTATTTGAACTAGCTTCATAGCCATCAGGTACCGTTGCTTCATCAATGGTGTATGTAAAGTTCACACCTTGATTATTAAATTTTGGTAACCACAACGTCTGTGAGCCACCAATCGCACTTGCAACCTGTGCAATAGTCGCATTCATCCAGGTTGGTGCACTCAATCGAACATACCCCTTTGTCCAAGCTCCACTGGTCGTAACAACCGATCTTGTAATTGAAAAATCTACTGTCTCTGGACGCTGACTTGGATCATTATCATACTCCTGCCAACGCTTCTCAATGCTTAGCTTCACTCCAGCTGCTTTCGCCGATGGCACTCCAAAATCTACCTGATTGGTTGGATTCGTACCATTTGGCGTAAAAAGCGTACGACCATTCATTGGATACCATTGGTCAGGAACAAAACTACTTGATTCGGTATTGATACGCACTTGATAGTGAATTTGAACTTCCTGATTCTTTCCTAAAGTCAAATTGCTCACATTTAGCTGATTTCCTGCTATATTGGCACTAGGAAGTGTGGTAACTGTGCTCGTTCCGACACTTGTCACATCAACAACGGAACTATTGTATATGAATTGATCACCAATTGGGTCTTTAATGTTCCCTTGATTGACCGTATTGAATGCACTCACTACATTCACTGCTTGATTTTGCAGGTATGTTTTCACCGCATCTGAAGTATTGGCATCTTGATAATAACCGGTAGATGCCATAAGACTGGTTCGTTGACGAACTTGTGTCTGAGTTAAATAACTACCATCAGCTCCTAGTTGAATACCTAGGACATGTAATTGTGTGCCACTATCTTTGGCTAGTTTCGCTTCGCCAAGCGTTGCGGCAAAAGTGTCATAAATCCGATTGCCAGTTGTATCTACGTAAGAAGAATCTAATTTAGACGTATTGCCAGGATTATCTAACCCTGTACCAAATTCCGTTCCATACAAAACACCACCTATTAAAGTAGATTTTGTCACTTTGTAGGAATACGTTGGTACGCCATCTGTCAATAGAATCATCATTTTTTGATTAGTACTGCTGTAGCTATTAAGCATATTCTTTCCGGTTTGAATTCCTAATTGGGTAAAGGTTCCACCAATGAATGTCTGGTTTAATTGATTATTAATATTCGTAACATGGTTATTGTTAGAAACTGGATGAATTTCTTCTTTAATCAACCCGACATAATTAGGCTGGTTCAAACTTGAATACCCAACAAATCCGACATTGACATACTGACCAATACCTGCATCTTTAATATAAGTTAAAAAATCTTTGACACCTTGTCTTACGGCTGAGGCTTTTGCTGATTCCATCGAGCCTGACATATCCACTACTAGCACAATATCAATAGGCTTGATGTCTCTCAACTCGTTCCCGCGAACATTTAGGTATACATCGTAAAGTCCGTGCGTGCTGGTTTCTTTTGCGTACTTTCGAATCGCAAATTCAGCATTTGCTCCCGTACCACCATATTCTATATACGAATTGGTTTTATTCGCAGGATTGCCATCCCAATTCGCTACCCCATCCCAACTCGTTGAGCCGTACTTCTTACCTTGATGGTTACGAACTGTGGTGTTTCCAGTTGGTGACCAACTACTTTTTGGATAAATCCCTTCCGTATCAGTCGTGTACTCTGGCTGAATAGCTGGATAATTTACGCCTTCACTTAGCGAATGAATACTTTCGAAAATAGATTTTGAGGAAAAATTAGATGCCGTGCTCCGATCTGCCTGAATTGTTGTGGACGACTCGTTTGTTTTTTCCTCCACTACCTTGGTTTCCACGGGTGCTTCTTCTTTTGGTAAGGTAGAGGCTTCGGTTGTTTCTGTTGGTTGCTCAGTTGGATTAGTTATCTGTTTATCATTGGTCGCTTCACTCACCTGTTTTGATTCATCATTGCTGTCCGACTGTTTGGATTTTCCAGGTGCATACAGTGTGTAATTTTGCGAACCAATATCCGGCAAACTGTTTTCCGTCAAAACTTCTTCCGTCGTTTCAATTGTTTGACTATCTACTTGAACTTTCAACTGCAGACTTGTGATAGTTGCTTCGGTTTCAAATGAAAGTGTCCCCTCATCTAATGACTGAAAAGAGCTGACAAACCAATCATTTTCATCAAAAGTCCACCCATCTTTTTGCATGGTTCTTACTACTTGACCGTTTGAATCAGTCAAATGGAACTTGACCCGCTGTTGCTCGGATTCATTACTTGCCTTGGATTTGTAATGAATATCCCAGATAATTGTTTCGGCAGATCCCCTAACAACAGTGCGAACATCCAAGCGATCGTTGGTAATCACCTGTTGCGTTATTTCCTGTGATGAATCTGCAAATGCTTTGGATGCCTGGATCAAGTTTGGAATAAAACCTAATACTAATAAACATATACTGAGCCATACAGGCCACCTTTTCTTCATATCCTCCCTCCAATCTCAGTCCCTCTATCGACTATGCTCCCCCATGCCCGTCAACGACTCTTACGATCTAACATCAGATACCTAACAATTCTTGGCTATAAATGATGGTTTCTATCTATCCTAAGTGTATGCGACAACACGAAAAAACCGATTTTTCATTGTCATTTTCTCGTCTACGAAAAAAGGAGCGTTTTTTTCAAAGACATTTCACTTGACACGTTTATCCTAAAAAAAAAAAAAAGAAAACCCATGAAAAAATCACGCATTTTTTTATCGTGTAAAACTTAGCACTCTCTGATTTTTCATGAAAGATACATTTTTACTAACTCCAGATTTTTGGCTATGACCGTTTGTCAACTTTTGTTCAATTTATTTAAAAACACTCAACATTTGTAAAAAAAAATTATTCTTGATTCATTCTATTTCTACACAAAAAAAACACATGACCTAGTTAAGGCATGTGCGTGAACTACTCACCGCTTAGCTAAACCTGACGGTTCTTAACGCTTGAAGTGGGAGCTTCTTGGGAATAGAGCATACTTGATAGCTTATTTCTTTACTAACAGCGGTGTCTCTTATTTACCAAGCTATCCCCGTAGTACCTACGGTTCTTGATTGTTTCTAGGCTAACGCTTGTATTCGTAGACCTTCGGTCAGGATATTGATACTTGCGTTGATATCTCGGTCGTGATGGGTATGATAAATAGGACAAGTCCATTCTCGAATTTTGAGAGATTTCTTGCCGTCTTTATGTCCGCACTCTGAACAGATTTGACTAGATGGAAACCAATTATCTACTTTGATGCTTTCACGTCCGTACCAATAGAGGACGGGCGATGAATGCCTAATTTAGTTAAACTGGGGAGCATCGTTGATCACTCGATGTGTTTCTTGTACTCCTATACAAAAAACATGAATAGTTTAAAGAAAAACAAATGACAAATTGCAAGTACAAGTTAGCCACCTAGCGAAATAAAGCATGTTATTGATAAAGCTTCGTGCTGATTGACATTGAGCGTGGTGTGTTAGTCTGAACTG
>NZ_JBHUMO010000059.1:0-34960 GCF_042685105.1 Enterococcus camelliae
TCTGCACACTTTTTTTGAAAAAAAGCAAAAATTTTATTTTTGGAAACAATTAGCTGTATTCAAAATGACTTTTAGAGATGCGCTATTTGTTCAGTAGACATTAAGTAAAAAAGCTCCCCTTTGCTAGCTCCCAAATTGAGAGAAAGCAAAGAGGAGTTCTTTGATTTTTTTTATTGATACGTTGCCCATTGTTTTTCTTTGTCGAAAAAGACCGCTTCTTGTTGTGCTTTTTGAATGATTGTTTCTGGGTAATGCATCACCTCAAGTAAGCGTAAGGCATTTCTCGATTTAGTCGGTCCGTTTTTGACTCGATAATCAAAGGAGATTCCTTCCTTTTGTGTGACGACCTCACTGAAATGAAGATTTTCACAACTTTTTTCTAAAATAGTCGTTAATTCATTGTCATGCGTTGCCACAAATGCCAATGAAGGATAACTTGCAAGCCAATTGACGATACTCGCTGAAGCAGCGATACGTTCAACGGTATTGGTTCCACGCAATATTTCATCGATAAAACAATAACAGGGCTCGTATCTCATTACTCTATCCAGCACGCGTTTGATTGATTTTATTTCTGCGATAAAGTAACTTTCATTGGCTAATAAATCATCATTCACAGCCATGGACGAGTAAATATGACCATAACTTAGTTGACATTGATCTGCCATAACCGTATGGATCGTTTGTGCCAACATCGCATTCACCGCAATGGCTTTAACATATGTCGATTTTCCTGATGAATTTGACCCCGTTACTAAGGTATTTTTGCTCCAAGAAACTGGATTCTTTACAGGATTGTCAACCAATGGATGGTAGAGATTGGTGGCTTCAAAATGAATCTTATTTCCAGAAAGATTAGGTATGCAATAATCAGGATTCACTAAACGAAAATTCAAGACAGAAAGAGCTGTTTCCATCTCACCAATCATTTTCCGGATAGTCACCATCTCTTGGCGATGATGATGAACTTTAGTCAAAACCAACTGATAAGCTATCAACGGAACTAAAAACATGCTATTTAGATATTCCATAATCAACTCTGCTTCTGTGTTGCTTTTTACGCGAAAACAAAAGCCCAGCTTCAAAATACTTTGAACTGGCTTCAAGGTACCAATCAAGTCTTTCTGATAAGGATGTTCAAAGATCGTTAGTCGCTTTGCTGTACTTAACATTCGTACTAAATATGACATAGCCGTCAATTCAACTTCTATCTTCGCCTTTTTCTGCATATAGATAAAAATATTCAAACAAATTGATCCAATAAAAAATAAAAGACCTACTTTGGGTGAAAAAAAGCTAACAAGTAACCCTCCTAAAGGGAGACAGCCCAAAAATAAAAATAATTTCAATGATCCTATTTCTTTTTGCTTTCCTTCTTGCAAATAAGACAAAACAAAATTATTTGCCTGCTTACCTAAAGAAGCAAAAGCATATTCACATTTTTCACGAACTGCCGGATTCTCTTGAAAAAAGGTCACATTCCGTTCTAATTTTTCAAGATGTTGACTAGTAAATTGAAAGCGTCTTAGTGTTGTATACAGCATTTCCGCCCCAATACTTGAATAAGTATGATTGATTTTTTCAAAAATTTCATAGCCATTCAAATCATCCCAAGTCCAATCATCAATTTCACTCACGGCATCCATATCCGTATTATCCGCATGGAACGTTTCAGACAAGCTTTCTTCTGAATCAAAGCGATTCGTAGGAATTTCCTTTCCCCATTGTGTTCTAATTTTCCGCCGCAAGCGAACTCTGTCTAGCATACTTAACGAAAAGAGGAACAGACTTACTCCACTAATCGCGCATACAATAAACACCACTATCATACTTATTTCCACCTTTTTAATCATTTTTATTGTGAAATAAAACGGAAAACATTTCAATTCAACAACAACCGATTCATTTGGATAGCATTCGATTCAAGATAGCTCTAAAACTTTCAATCCACGCTCTCCTGGAGAGAGCGACTTTTTTGCAATTAATCTGTAGTCGTCTGTAATCACAATTTCAATCCACACTCTCTCGAAGAGAGCGACAAAGAACTATTTTGTTTGGAACAGCCGTTCATCAATTTAAATCCACGCTCTTCTGAAGAGAGCGACTAATTTACAACTTGCGCAAGGAGCAAACCGCAGAATTTCAATCCACGCTCTCCCGAAGAGAGCGACAAACCGTCATGAAAATATATAAGGTATACGTTTCGATTTCAATCCACGCTCTCCCGAAGAGAGCGACTTGCATGACCAGTTAATCTTTGAAGGATTCACAATTTCAATCCACGCTCTCCCGAAGAGAGCGACGCATATTTGATTTTCTTTCGGCACTATATAATTCATTTCAATCCACGCTCTCCCGAAGAGAGCGACAAAGTCTAAAATATCTCCTGCAAAGTCCAAAATGATTTCAATCCACGCTCTCCCGAAGAGAGCGACGTGCAGTAAGTGGATTGGCGTCAACAGGATTGTATATTTCAATCCACGCTCTCCCGAAGAGAGCGACACGAAACTGCACTAGGAATTTGTTTAATGGACATAATTTCAATCCACGCTCTCCCGAAGAGAGCGACGCGGTTTACCCAAAAAATTACAAATCAGACGAAAACATTTCAATCCACGCTCTCCCGAAGAGAGCGACTAGGTAAGGATAGGTTAGGTAAGAATAGTAAAGAATTTCAATCCACGCTCTCCCGAAGAGAGCGACGGTCACGTTTTTGTGATTGTTGATAACACAGTTTTTATTTCAATCCACGCTCTCCCGAAGAGAGCGACCCAAGTAGGTGCATAACACAATTCCCAGTCTTGTATTTCAATCCACGCTCTCCCGAAGAGAGCGACACACGAGCAACTAATTTATCAACATCATTTCCAATTATTTCAATCCACGCTCTCCCGAAGAGAGCGACGTAAAGCCAACGAAAATTTTTTCAGTTACAATTTCATATTTCAATCCACGCTCTCCCGAAGAGAGCGACTCATTAAACGTTGAATCAGGGTTTATAAAAATCAATTTCAATCCACGCTCTCCCGAAGAGAGCGACTCATTAAACGTTGAATCAGGGTTTATAAAAATCAATTTCAATCCACGCTCTCCCGAAGAGAGCGACGCACCTGAATTATAAAGATTATTGATAATTTTTTATTTCAATCCACGCTCTCCCGAAGAGAGCGACGGTTATTTGTCAACTACATGGACTTGATAATTTAATTTCAATCCACGCTCTCCCGAAGAGAGCGACAGGGAGTTACGCGCATCGTTTTTTTAAAATTTCAAATTTCAATCCACGCTCTCCCGAAGAGAGCGACGGTGGTAAAACGCCCAATTTCTCCATTTGAAGCGATTTCAATCCACGCTCTCCCGAAGAGAGCGACAATCAGATAGCCCAAGTTATTTAGATGATACAATATTTCAATCCACGCTCTCCCGAAGAGAGCGACATTTCCAATCGTTTGCCAATTGAGTTTAATTTTTTATTTCAATCCACGCTCTCCCGAAGAGAGCGACAAGGGTGGCACACTTTCGTTTTAAAAGTGTGCCAATTTCAATCCACGCTCTCCCGAAGAGAGCGACTAAGATGAACCGTCTGGATAGTCTGGTGGATAAAATTTCAATCCACGCTCTCCCGAAGAGAGCGACTTCCAATGTTTCAACAAGCTCATTGGCAATTTCTTATTTCAATCCACGCTCTCCCGAAGAGAGCGACTGATTCACCAGGTAATTGTTGTAGTTCTTTTATACCATTTCAATCCACGCTCTCCCGAAGAGAGCGACTTTTGGATGACTGATGTTGACTGAATCCCTCGGAATTTCAATCCACGCTCTCCCGAAGAGAGCGACGGTTGGCGAAATTTGGTATACAAGTTGGGGATATATTTCAATCCACGCTCTCCCGAAGAGAGCGACAATTATGGCCGAAGATGAGGAGGAGAGTAAAAAAATTTCAATCCACGCTCTCCCGAAGAGAGCGACTGAAATTTTGGAATATTTGGACATACCGATTACGATTTCAATCCACGCTCTCCCGAAGAGAGCGACTTAAAGATGGACGATATTATCTGTACGAGTTAGCATTTCAATCCACGCTCTCCCGAAGAGAGCGACTAAAAAGAGGGTACCAAAAGGGTACCACGCCTATTATTTCAATCCACGCTCTCCCGAAGAGAGCGACTCCACAAGATTTGGGACGGTATTCTCTTGTAAAAATTTCAATCCACGCTCTCCCGAAGAGAGCGACAGAAATGCAACAACGAATTGCTTTTTTAGAACTAATTTCAATCCACGCTCTCCCGAAGAGAGCGACCTAATGGCAGTAGGTATAACGCAAGCGGCGAGAATATTTCAATCCACGCTCTCCCGAAGAGAGCGACATAGTAATGAGTATCTAAGCCGTAACTACGCAAGAATTTCAATCCACGCTCTCCCGAAGAGAGCGACTACTGCTAGTGCTACAGTTGCCATTAACGATTTAATTTCAATCCACGCTCTCCCGAAGAGAGCGACTTATTGATTGGCTTAGCGGCAGGATATGCTACGTTATTTCAATCCACGCTCTCCCGAAGAGAGCGACATTATCGGCTCTGCTGTTACAGGTGTTAAATGGACATTTCAATCCACGCTCTCCCGAAGAGAGCGACTAGATCTTCCGCATCAGGTAAACTCATGGAAACGATTTCAATCCACGCTCTCCCGAAGAGAGCGACGTATCGCTCATGTGCTTATCCATATCAAACATCATTTCAATCCACGCTCTCCCGAAGAGAGCGACGCTTTTTGCGTTTCTTGGTTGTGTAACTGAATTGATTTCAATCCACGCTCTCCCGAAGAGAGCGACAGAAACTTTGGGCACGGACTATCAGGAGCAAGCAATTTCAATCCACGCTCTCCCGAAGAGAGCGACGAGAAGCTAATGTTGTCGGAAAAAGACCGTGCAATTTCAATCCACGCTCTCCCGAAGAGAGCGACACATCTAGTGGCAAGTTAGCTGACGAAGTCGAGAAATTTCAATCCACGCTCTCCCGAAGAGAGCGACAGAGGCTATGAAAGAGTTAGTTACAACTATCTTTATTTCAATCCACGCTCTCCCGAAGAGAGCGACTTACCTCCTTTTTTGGCTGTTCCAATCCCAATTGATTTCAATCCACGCTCTCCCGAAGAGAGCGACAATATCGTAGGGGAGTGATGAGTTTGTGGGCAATTATTTCAATCCACGCTCTCCCGAAGAGAGCGACATCCGGATTTAACCACACCATGCCCGCGATTTATAATTTCAATCCACGCTCTCCCGAAGAGAGCGACCACCACTGTTTAGCTGACTCAGCCCTTGAAGCAAATTTCAATCCACGCTCTCCCGAAGAGAGCGACCACTCAGCTTATCAAGCTGGGCACAGGAACAGGCATTTCAATCCACGCTCTCCCGAAGAGAGCGACTCCGGATTTAACCACACCATGCCCGCGATTTATAATTTCAATCCACGCTCTCCCGAAGAGAGCGACAACAATCAAGGTGCGAGTGCCTCACGGGAGCGACGATTTCAATCCACGCTCTCCCGAAGAGAGCGACCAGGTCAACCTCTTTAGCAGATGCGGTTAAAAAAATTTCAATCCACGCTCTCCCGAAGAGAGCGACACGGAGCGATATACGACGAAAACGACGAAGCCATAATTTCAATCCACGCTCTCCCGAAGAGAGCGACAATTTCAAATCCTTTAGACGTTCCTGTCATCATAATTTCAATCCACGCTCTCCCGAAGAGAGCGACCAATTTATTGATCAATTCTCTTACGGAGATTATAATTTCAATCCACGCTCTCCCGAAGAGAGCGACGAGAATACTGTTATAACTAACAACATTTCGGATGATTTCAATCCACGCTCTCCCGAAGAGAGCGACATGGATATCCACTCACCGTCAAGAGTTATGAGAATTTCAATCCACGCTCTCCCGAAGAGAGCGACTGCGCATCACTGCACAATTTGACACATTACGCTTACTTTTTTGCTTCTTAATAATGACAAAAAAGTATCGTATTTCATATAAATATAACATGAATTTCCGCGAACCAGACTCCATTTTTCTGTTCAACGAAGGTTCGCGTTTGAAATGTTTTCTATAAAAGCAGTACATCTTTATCTGGATCATACGTATCGTTTCGTCCAATTTGTTCGACACGTTTTTGCCAGTTTTTCCCCAGCAGATAGAATCGAAGGCTATCGAGATCGTTGTTTATAATATTGCCCAATTTAAATTTTAACTCAACAAAATCCGCTGGAGTAACAGAACACTCAAAAACACTATTCTGAACCCTCTGACCGTAATCAACACATAATTTAGCTACCTGCCTCAGTCTCTTGCGTCCCTCCTTTGATTCAGTATTTACATCATACGTAACTAAAACCATCATTTTTTATCACCTCAAGTCATAAATGGAGGATATGAAGGTAGGTCACCTCTAATTGCCTTAGCTAGCAATTGTGCTTGAACATATGGAAGTAACATAAGTTTAACTTTTTCATTAATAAAAGGATGCACTATTTCAGTATATTTTCGTTTTTGCCAAGCCTCTAAAAAAATACTTCTACCCTTCTCGTTTAACATGACACTACCGTTTTCCTTAAACTCAAAATGTTTATCCGAGATTTGTCTTCGGTTAATTAAAGAAAAAACAAACTGATCCACTAAATAACTACGGAATTCTTCAACCAAATCTAATGCAAGACTTGCTCTTCCTGGTCGATCTGTATGAAAATAACCCACATAGCTATCTAATCCTATTGATTCCAGAGCCGACTGACATTCATAAGTTAGCATACTGTAACCAAATGATAGTAATGCATTAACAGTAGTCAAAGGAGGTCGCTTGCTTCTTCCTTTAAATTTGAAAGTTTCTTTATCTGAGAGAATAAAATCATCAAATACTTGGAAATAACTAGTTGCCGCATTGCCTTCTACTCCACGTAAACTATCTTTTTCAGTCACAGAATTCACCAGTTGAATGCTTCGAGATAGTTCATTTTCTACCGTTATAAACTTTTCATGATTGATAACATCTTTGTGATCACGATGAAATCGCAATATATATTTTCGTGAATTAGATATCTTAGCGGTAATACTTCTTTTAGCATATTCTAACGACTGATCCTCTCGATCCGCAATTCGATACTGCTCTCTTCTTAACAACACATTTCCATTAGTTGTTCCTATAAATCTTCCACAAAATTTTCCTTGTGGTGTATGGAAAGATAAAGATATATTCTGTTCAGTACATAATTGAATCGCAGAAGGAGATACTCCGAGATAAGAAAAGCAAATAATCCCCTCTAAAATACGATAAGGAAAACGTTTAATTACCTTCCCATCTTCTTTAATAACAATATTATCTCTTTCTCGAGTTACGTAATAGTTTTCTTGAGTAATGTATAGGGTATTAAGCAATTTTCTCATACTATTCCTTCTTCCGTAATAGCATGTTGCATATAATTCTCAATGCTACGTGGTTTTTTACTCAATCGAGGTAAACATATATCATATAATGAACACTTTAAACAGTTTTTAAAATATTCAGCCCCAGGTACTTGTTTTTTTTCATAGTAGTCATGCATTTGTTTAGCATAGCTACACACTTCTTCCCTTAATGTATCACTTATCTCAACTTTTATTTTCGTGTTGGTACTCAAATAATAGAGATAGCTTTCATCTATCTTACATTTCAATTTTTCTTCAAGACAGATTACTTCAGCAACTAATTGAATTATATCACGATGATCACTTTTCTTTTTACCTCGTTTATACTCAACAATAGCCGGTCGCCATTTTCCTCTTTTTTTGAGAATCCTGACACCTTGATCATCTTTATAAAATTCAACAACATCCAAAATGCCATTTAATCCCAGCTTTTCAGAAGATACATGCATCGCTCTAGATATAAAGAAATCTTTCCTCTTTTCCTTAACAAAGGGATTGTCAGCTTTTTTATGTAAAAGCTGACCTTCCACAGTGTACTCATTTTCATCCCATTGCTGATCAATATGGATGAGCCCCCATTGTCTTTTGCAAAAATAAAAGTGTTGTATACCTGAAAGCATCAAATACTCATCTTCTACATATGTCATAACTACAGGCCAATTAGATATTCAACGTTTAACCCTTGCTTGGTGTATTCAGCTACATTTTTTTCATTTAAATGAATCTTATAATCTTCATAATTTGGAATATCTGTTGTTGGTTCCGACCATTCAAACAAATCTCTAATCTTGGCACTTGAAACATTACCCAACTTGTTATTATGTTCAAACCAAAAAACATCTCTCACTGCCATAGATCCTTCAGGTCGAGCTGAAGAAGCATCATTTGTGAAAAGTGATAAAAGTGATTGTTTGAATACTTGCAAATCATCCTTATTAAAGCCAGTTTTTTCAGCAAAATAAGCATTCACTGATCCATAAATTACATATACTCCATGTTCAACAAAATGCTTTGTTCCCATTGTATCAGAGGATCTGCCTGATTCATTCTTTGGTTCCATTCCATTTGTACTACGTGTAATCTGCATACTTGATATTTCAATTGGCTGCAATGATTTTGCAATACTTATTGAGATTGGTCCGCGTATTCCGATGGATTTTTTATCGAATGTAATTACTTGACCAAATGATCGCACATCCAACCAATGTTCGCTGGCTCCCTTCTCTACTTCTTCATCAGTCGCTTTAGTGCCAAAAACACTTGAATATCTTTTTTGTAAGGAAAGATAGCCATCATCTGAACGATCTCGGGATTTTACAAAGATTTCATGACCTTCGTCTTGCATTCGATTACGAATTTTCCGCTTAATTGCCACATCACTAATCATTCCATAACCATTTGAATCTGTTCTAGGCATGTTTCCAGCTAATGGATCTCCATTGGGGTTGGCATTTTGTACCTCTACTGTGACAATAAAATCAATTTTATGTTCTAACATATTCTATTCCTCACTTTCATTTATTGTTTTTGAATAAATAAACTTTTCTTCCGCATAGTAGCCAAAAATAAAATGATAATCTAAAGATCGATTCAATTCTTTTGAGTCTAAATAATTTGTTGAAATTGCATTAATGACTTCTTCTTTCTCTCTTTCAAGTTTGACTTTCAATCCAGGTTTCGATTGCAGTAGTGTTCGTTCATAGTACTTTGTTTTTTCCAAAAGAATTTGCATTGTACTTGCAGGATGATTTGTGTAACTCGTCCAAAATTTTTGTGCATTTGTTACTCGTTTATCATCATTCTTGTTAAATGCTGCCGACTCCAAACGGTCGAAAATTGCCAATAGTCTTCCAAATAAATATGAACGATTCATGTTTTGCTTATCTAGCATTGGTTTTAACTCCTCTCCATTTCTATTGTGAAGTAATCCTAAGGTTACAAATAATAACTGTTTCCATGTTTTTTGGTAATGCAAGCGATTCTTTACATTTGATTCTAAAGATTTAGTAATATTGGCAGGTACACGTTGTCCATCAATTAAACTAATGACTAATTTCTGGAATTGATCCTTTTGAAAATTATCATTATCTACCTCTAACATGCCATTGCGTTCAATCCCATATGCAGCGGCAATCATTTGCCTCATAGAAGGTACGCGTAAACGCATTTTACTGTATTGTTGATCATAATATTCCCATTGATTACTAGTTTGCCAAAATTCTAAATTATCCAGTAACTTAGACGATTCTAACTCTCTAAAAAATTTAAGGGATATTCGACCATTGCTTGCTTTGTCAACAATCGCAATGTAATATTTTGAGCTGTTAGAAAAAGCTACCTCTCCTCGAATGAACGAGTCCGAAATTACTTTATTGGCGATAGAAACAACGGCTTGTTCTGACTCTTGTTCATCAAAATCAATGCCAAATGGACTAGTAAAATCAAGATTTGTTTTATTCTCAATATCATCACTGAACCAATTGATTAAATTTTGTTGTCCACCCAACCACTTATGACTATTTGTATTTTCTAAAAGATACTTCAACATCAGGTGGATTTTTTCTGACGTTCGATAACCAATTTTGATAATATCTTCACCAGAGGAAAATCTTCCTTTGTACGTTTCAATATTATTACTGACTGAAATCAGTTTTGCATTGCCCATCAAGCCCCGATGTTTAGTTGTTAATTGTTGTTCTTCCCCACTTATATTGCAAATTCCTCTAGGAAGATCGAGAGATTCAACATAATCAATATATGCTTGATGTAATGCTTTATATTCCGTGACGCTCATATTTTTATAGCCTATGAACTCTTCTACAGAAAATGTCAGGAATACTGACGATAAATCCACTTTTTTATCAGATTGTTTTCCTTTATCTGATAATTCTTTGAAATTAATAACAAAATCATCAACAGAGACTAAAGTTTTACCAAAAATAGCAGAAGTTAGCTCTTGTAACATATCTTTCTTAACCAAAAAATTTTGAATTGTTTCAAGAAATTGTTGCACTTGTTCTGGATTGTCATATGCTAACCATTGTCGAAACGTATTTTTATATAAAGTATGCAACTCTCCTCCTAGTGGAGATAGATAAGAAATTTTATCAACTAAAGGATGACTGGGAGGATTTTTTCCAGATCTCGCAATAGAATCCTGCGTCACAGGAAATACAATAAATTCACCATTTGGAACAAAATCTGCTTTTATTAGCGTTCCATCTTTACTTAATGATGCGTGAATAATATTCATTCCATTGGATTTTAAATTTGTATGGTATAGCGGCAATAATAAAGTACTATTCGAGTCTTGATTATCCACTAAACCCATTTTTTCTGCATTTTCATATGCATGTAGCAATGCTGTCATAAAATCCAAGACAATCACCTCTCTTCCATTTGTTGATATTCATCTAGCTCTTTATCAACAGATTTTATCTCAGTCGTTTCCTTGAATTTGTAAGTGGTCAAGGTATTAACAATTTCACACTCAATTTGCGGTTTAAATTGAATAACGCCATCTTTCATTATCGTTTCAGTATAATAACTCTTTAGTGCTTCATCTTTGCTTTCACCATAATTAAATGAATGAAACATGATTCCGAAAGAAAGAATTTGATCATCATAAAAACTGGTAGCATTTAGATATTCCTCTTCGGTAATTTTTTCCACAAGGCCTACACATTCTCTTGTTCCTAAAAAAATATCTCTTCTACCACCTCGATCTAATGAACGATCCATAATTGCCTCATGTTTTTTTCTATTTCTATCGATAATCAAATCAGATCGTCCTTCATTCCATTCAAAATGATATTTCACTAAATACTCAACATCTGTCAGATAGGAAACATAATTCAAATCCGCCTTGTTTCCACCAATTAGTGCCCGTGTCCCAATAACCTCAGTTTGAACTGGCCGAATTACTTTTACTTCTGTAACAATATTTCGGAAAGTTGGTTTGTAGTAAATTGCGTCTACGATTCCATTAAGCGCTTGTCTAGTTGGCACCGAATATGAAAATTTTTCTCCTCCTCCTTTGGTTGATCCATTTGTAAATAATGCATAGCTTCCTTTTAGACGAACATAAAAATTCTTTGATTTTTCCATTCTCTCCCATCCTTTTCTATGTTCTTTTGATGAATCGTTTCGTTTCAATCACCACCAATTTACTCATAAAGCCATTGAAAATTTCTAACACATTCCAAGTGAACGTCACAGCCCATTTAAATCAATTTGAAATGGGCTTTTTTTCAACCTAATCAATTAGACATTTGATTAACGCTTTAAGTTTCAGTTGAAATTTCAGTTCAATCGAAAGTGTACATTTCAATTTTAGCTTCATTTTCATCCTTTCTATGTTATATATTAAAATATTTACTTTATAATACAATTGTTAACGGTAAATGTCAAAAAAATGTATTTAGGAAAATTGATGAAAATATGATATAATTTACTTTCATAGTGAACACTATGCGGATTGAAATTATGTTATATATTAGTGAAAGAATATTATGAGTTAATCATCAACGCTCATAATATTTTTTTATTCCATCAAAAACTCTACCGAGATTATACCAACCTTTGCATCATAAAAATCTTCCTGTAAAATACGGATACTTCCATCAAGATAAGCAGTCACTGCTTGTTCATAAGCGTTACCCCTTCTAAGGTTTACCGTGTATGGCTGTAAGCTTTTTAATTTTTCTTTAATGTCATAGAGAATTTGGATATCATAAGATTCCTCAAATTCAATTATTTGTTCAATCAATGCATCAATCGCTTGTTTTCCTATGCCATCATCGTAATAAACCAATACACCTTGTGATTCATCTTGGATTAGATTCATTTTATGTGCAGCTGTTTTAAAAGATTGTTTCAAAATAGACTTGTGTACAACAAATTCCTTGTCATTTTTTGATAAATAATTAAAGACAGTCGGTCCATCTTTCTCAGTTGGATAATCAAAATCCTCTGCCTTGGTATTAGAATAATATCGTTCAAAAAATTCATCATTTAATTCAACGATTGCAATTGGTGATTGCTTCATTTTTATAATCTGTTCTGTTATTTCTTTCTTTTTTTTAATCGCTGGTAGATGGATCAAGGATTCTTCTGATTGGGCTAAATTGACTAACTTAACGTACCCCTTAGGCTTGGTGCCTTCACGATTGCATCGCCCCGCTGCTTGAACAATTGAATCAATCCCTGCATAAGAACGAATAACATAATCAAAATCTAAGTCGACACCTGCTTCAATCAACTGCGTACTTATACAAATCAAAGGCTCATCTCCTATTCTTTCTCTGATAGTTTTGATAATATCTAGGCGATGTTGGGCACACATATTAGTTGATAAGTGGAAAACTGATCTCGGTAATGAAGAAGCCAGTTCATATAAATTACTAACGGCTTTCTTGGTATTTAAAATAACGAGGATTGATTGTTCTTTATGCGCTTCTATATCTTCAAAAATAGCTTGAATGTCTACTTCGCCGTTATCTTCTCTTAATTTTGAAATTTCAGTTCTTTCAAAAATCTCTCGTTGCTTCATTGTCATATGAATCAATTCACTGTTGCCTCCGTTACTATTTCCATACAATAATCGATGTCGTAAATTTTCCGAAGAATAAACTGGTTGTGTAGCTGTACATAAAACCACAGTTGTATTCATTGCTAGTTTAAGAAAATTCATCGTCAAGTTAAATAAGGTAGTTACTTCGATAGGCAATGCCTGAACTTCATCTAAAATAATGACACTATCTACCAATTGAGAAAAACGACGAATGTTATCTGATTTTCCTTTAAATAATGTTTGAAAAAATTGAACCATTGTACTAAGAACTATTGGGCTATCCCACGTGTCTATGAGATAATTCTTTGTTATTTCAGAAAATCCATCATGTTCCTCAGAGTCACTTGGATTGATAACGTTTGAATGGTGCTCAAGTACTCCTTCATAACCTACTAATGTCTTAATTTCTAGGGCATTTTGTTCTAAAATTGATAGATAGGGTGCAATGTATATAAACCTTTTTTTGTTATTTTCTTTCATTTGATGAAATCCGTACCGCATACTTAGTAACGTTTTTCCAGCACCAGTTGGTAAATTCAATCGATAGATACCAGTTTCATCTTTCATACTTCTTTCTAATATTGTTTGAGAAATTTCAGTTCTTATTTGATTCAGTTTTGATGATGAATCTGTAAAGCTTGCATACTTTTCTTCAGTTTTCTCAACGTATTTGTCTATTAACCTCGAATACTCTTCCTTTTCTGTAGACTTTAAAACAATGTCATAGGCATTTACTGTATCTTTGATATCTGCATTTTTCAGGAATGATAGGTATAAACGAACAATTAACCCTAAATAAAAAGCATTTTCCTCAAGGTTCTCACTTTCAATTTTCTTCCACAACTGACAAAAATTGTGAAATGAGTCAATGACCAATTGACCAAAAGAAGAATAATATTTCTGAATAATTTCATTTTCCAACCGGCCACCAAACTTTACAACATCTGGTTGAAAAGAATACTCTTTATCATATAAATTATATTTAAGACGCTTGTACATTTGATTATTTTCACACTCGTTTAAATCAATTGGTATATCGTACAAACCATGATGAGCCGTAATAACGTAGCAAATCACCTCAATAAATGATTGTTTATATCTTCCCTCTTTTTTTGGTTCATGTTCATTTAGAATACCGGCTATTCTTTGACTAAGATACGTGGCACCAGCTGAAGAATGGTTCACATGCTTTCCTGTTTGTTTTAACATCATCTCTTGAAACAAATGATCTGCTTTACCTAGATCATGGTATAGACCAATTAAAAATAAAATATCTTTTTGACCAATTTTATTTGCCATTTGTGCAGCATCGTTTGCTACATTCTCTAAATGATCGATCAGTCGTTGTTTTTTCCCCGTTTTTTCATCATAATGCGCATACAATTCGTTCATTCTTTCCCCATCTCTCACTAATATAAATCGCTTACAAAAATTATATCACCTCTTATTTTTTTAATATAGCTATTTTTCATCCTTTTTGCGAAATTTGTAACAAGCGTACGACATTCTCAACTGTGCGAGCCAAGTTCTCTGGTCCAGAGCTCAATGCTTTATCCAGCGAACCCGTTTGTCCGAGGATTCCGAAGATAGCATCAAACCCTTCAGCGTAAAGTGGATCGATGCCCAATCCAATTTTCCCAGCAAATGCAATGGTTGGTTTATGATATTGACGAGCCACTTGAGCGACACCATACGGAGTTTTACCAAATTTGGTTTGGAAATCAATGCCCCCCTCACCAGTAAATACCCAATCAGCCGTTTGAATAGCCGCACTTAACTTTACTTTTTCTGCTACATACTGCACACCCGATACAAAGGTGGCGTTGCCTAGTGCCAGGAGTGGTAGTGCTAGTCCACCAGCGGCCCCGGATCCAGGAATGGTATGGAATTCTTTTTTCTCCTTCTTTTCCAATAATGCTACGAAACGTTTCATATTTTCTTCTAAGCGAGTGTAATCGGCTGCAACTGCACCCTTTTGTTTTGCAAATACCGCGGTTGCTCCTGTTTTACCTAGAAGAGGATTGTTAACATCGCTCACTAGCAAAATGGTTTTATTTGCCAGTAGCCTTTTGACTTCAATCAAATCAAGGTGAGCCAATTCTGAAAGTCCAGCATTTCCCCAAGAGATGGGTTGTCCATCTCGACGCATTAGTTTTCCTCCTAGTGCTTGCAACATTCCTGCACCCGCGTCGTTCGTGGCACTTCCACCTAATGTCAGTACGATTGTTTTTACTCCTTTGGCGAGAGCGTCCATGAATAACTCCCCTGTTCCATAAGACGACGTATCCAACGGCTGTCGCTTCTCTTTTGGAACGAGTCCCAGACCACTTGCTTGAGCCATTTCGATAATAGCCGTCTCGCCATTATTTATGATGCCATAAGAAGCCTGAACCATTTGATTTTCTAAAGGACCGTGAACCATCATTGACTGATAGCGTCCTTGTTGTGCCTCTACCAAAACAGCCATCGTCCCTTCACCCCCATCTGCCATAGGAACCTGAAGAATCGTCGCATCTGGTTGCACACGCCGAATCCCGACTGCCATCGCCTGGCAAGCCTCTTGTGCCGTCATACTTTCTTTAAATGAATCTGGTGCCAAAACGTAGACTCGTTTTCCCATCAGCCTTCCCTCCTTTTTATTTCTACAATAGCATGCTCATAAAAAAAACGACAAACTATTTTTTATAAAAAATAGCTTGTCGGTAGCTGTGAATACTGCCAATGGTAAAAATCGCAATGCCTATCCAGATAAAAACAAAAACAATCAATTTATGAGGATCGAATGCTTCGCGGAAAAAAAACACTGCTATCAATAACTGAATTGTTGGATTAATGTATTGAATAAAACTCAAAGTCAAAAAATCCAATGATTTTGCGGCAACTGTAAATAACAGCAAAGGAACAGCTGTAATGACTCCACTCAATACGAGTAAGGAAATCGTTAACCCATCATAAGAGAAGAGAGAGGGTGTCTTTGAGAAAAAGAAATACCCCACCGCCAACGGAAAACAGACCATCGTTTCTAACGTTAGCGAAAAACTAGCTGGTAGTGCAATTTGTTTTTTTAGAACACCGTAAAAACAGAAGGCAAATGCCACAATCATCGTATTGAAAGGAATCGAACCTGTCTGAATCGTTAATAATACCACGCCAATTGTCGCAAACAAAACAGCCAGAACGCTTGTCTTTGTTAGTGGTTCCCGGAAAAAAAACACCGCCACGACCACGTTCAATAATGGCATAATATAATACCCTAAGCTTGCTTCAGTGGCTTGACCATGTCCAACCATATAAATATAGGTTCCCCAATTTAAGGCAATGAAAAGGGAACTTAAAATGACCCAAATAATTTTTCCTGATTGCCATAATGTTTTGACACTCACAAAAAAAGATGTCCACTGTTTCTGAAAAGACAAAATAACCGCCATAAAAACTAGAGAAAAAATAAAGCGATACCCCAAAATATCAAGAGCTGTCACTTCTTTTAGCAGTGACCAATATAACCCTAACACACCCCAGAGAATATAAGAGCTGACACCTGTTATGATTCCTTTTGTTCGATTTTGCATTGCATCTACTCCTTAGTAAATGAACTTTTTTCTATCATATCAGGTAATGAAAAAGACAACAATCATTTTCTGAAATATCTACTAACACCATCAAAAAAGGAAGAGGCAAGTATGCACTCTTCCTTCCTACGTTCTTTAATGGCGAATCAAATAATCAAATGCACCTAATGCTGCGGTAGCTCCTGATCCCATCGAGATAATAATTTGTTTGTAGGCACTGTCGGTGCAATCTCCTGCTGCAAAAATCCCTGGGACACTTGTTTGACCACGCTTATCGACTTCAATTTCGCCCATTTTTGTTTTGGCAAACCGTTCATCCAAAAATTCGGTATTTGGTACGAGTCCGATTTGGACAAAAACACCTGCCAAATCCACGCCATGAATTTCTTCCGTTGCGCGATCTTTATAAGTTAAGCTCGTTACTTTTTTATCACCTAAAATTTCCATTGTTTGAGCATTTTTAATGACTGTCACATTCGTTAGTGTCGCCAATCGTTTTTGAAGCACTTCGTCAGCTTTTAATTCTGGTAAAAATTCAATGACAGTGACATGTTTCGTCAAACCTGCCAAGTCAATGGCCGCTTCGATTCCTGAATTTCCTCCACCGATAACTGCAACGTCTTTGCCTACAAACAAAGGTCCATCGCAATGTGGACAATAGGCAACGCCTTTATTTTTGAATTCGGATTCACCAGGAACATTGACATTACGCCATCTTGCACCCGTAGCAATAATCAATGCCTTTGCTTTTAATGTCGCACCATTGTCTAACGTCACGACATGCATGTCACCTTCCACTGATAAAGAAGCAACTTTTCTTGCTTTGATGATATCAATTGGATATTCCTTGGCATGAATTTCTAACGCTTGGGCTAATTTTTCTCCTTCTGTATAAGGAGTGCCAATCAAGTTTTCAATTCCTACTGTTTCCAAAACCTGACCACCAAATCGTTCGGCAATGATTCCCGTGCGGATTCCTTTACGCGCAGCATAAATCGCAGCACTCACGCCAGCTGGTCCAGCACCAACAACAAGTACATCATATGGTTCTCGCGTTGACAAATCATCTTCAACTTCCGCTTCGATTGGTAATTTATCCAATATTTGTTCAATGGACATGCGGCCACTTGCGAATTCCTTACCATCTAAAAAGACTGTTGGTACGGCCATAACCCCTTTTTCTTCAACTATGTCCTTGAACATGCCACCTTCAATCATCGTATGCGAAATAGATGGGTTCAATACACTCATAATATTTAGTGCTTGGACAACATCTGGACAGTTATGGCAAGTCAGACTAACAAATGTTTCAAAATGAAATTCTTGCTCGATATTTTTAATCCGTTTCGCAGTTGCCTCATCTATTTTCGGTGCACGTCCACCCACTTGTAACAAAGCCAAGACAAATGAAGTGAATTCATGTCCTAGTGGCACCCCAGCAAATACGATGCCAGAAGAATCGTTTTCTGCGTCTATTTGAAAGCTCGGCGTATAGTGCAATTTTTCTGTTTGCAATGAAAGCTTGTCAGACATTGAAACAATCTCTTCCAAGAAGGCTTGAACTTCCTTTGAATGCTCACTCGCATCAAAGCTGGCCGTAAACACCACATTATTTTCTAACAATGCAAGGTATTGTTGCAATTGGCCTTTAATCTCTTGATCTAAACTCATGAGAGACCCTCCTTAAATTTTCCCTACTAAATCTAAGCTTGGTTTTAATGTTTCAGATCCTTCTTTCCATTTTGCCGGACAAACTTCTCCTGGATGTGTCCGAACGTATTCGGCAGCTTTTACCTTATCAATGTAATGCGCTGCATTTCGACCGATACCATCAGCATTAATTTCAACTGTTTGAATCACGCCATCTGGATCAATTAAAAATGTCCCACGTTGAGCAGCACCAGCTTCTTCATCTAAAACATCAAAAATACGAGAAATATGGTGGTTTGGATCACCAATCATTGTATAGGTTATTTTTCCAATCGCATCTGAATGATCATGCCAAGCTTTATGCGTAAAATGCGTATCGGTTGAAACAGAATACACTTCCACGCCTAATCCTTTCAATGTTTCATATTGTTCTTGTAAATCTTCTAATTCTGTCGGACATACAAAGGTAAAATCAGCAGGATAAAAACAAAAAAGACTCCATTGACCTTTTAAATCTTCCGAACTTACTTCTACAAAATCTCCATTACGATAAGCATGTGCTTGAAATTCTTCCACTGGTTTTCCAACTAATGACATTGTTCATTCCTCCTAATTTTTTATTTCTAGGTACAATACTATTGTGCCTTTCAATAATAATTATTATCTTAAAACAATTTTAAGTCAAGAAAAATAAGAAAAATCTATGAATATTATTCTTTATCTACGGATTTTTTTCATTTATATTTTTTAATTGATAATAACAGCTTTGCTACAAGTTTTTATGTAATAGTTTAAAACTATTACATGACCAAATAAATAGCTATTATCGCAAAAATAAAATTCTTGTTACAATGAGCCTATCGTATCACGAAATAATAGGAGGTACTCAAATGACAAAAACAGACCGTTTCCAATTAGTAGGATCGTTATTACGCTCAAATGATTTATTAACTTACAAAGAACAAATTGAACAACGCGAAGATATCCGCTATCCATTTTATGATTCTTTCCCTGGATACAAAGAAACTGAGGAAGCTGCAATTAAAAATGTGATTGAAGAGCAAAAAAATCAAGGAATCACGGTCTTAACTGATGGTGAATATTCAAAATCGATGTGGCATTTGGATTTCCTATGGGGATTTGCAGGTATTGAACGTTATATTGCAGATCAAGGTTATAGCTTTAAAGATCTAGATGGTGGGCATTTTGAAACCCGTAAAGATATTGGTATTCGAATTACGGCACCACTTTCGGGAAAAGACCATCACTTCTTAACCATTTTCAAAGAACTACAAGAACAAGCTGGGGATACCGAAGTGAAACTAACTGTTTGGGGAGCAGCGCATGCCTTCACTGAACTAGCAATCTTTGATGGACTATATGGCGAAGATCAAGTTTACAAGACAAAGGAAGCCTTAAAAGAAGGTCTTCTTCAGGCATACAAAGAATTTTTAGATGATTATCAAGCAGCCGGCGGAAAGATTATTCAATTTGATGATTGTTTATGGGAGCTTTTTGCTGAAGATAACGACTCCAGTTTTTTTGCTGAGGGTAATGGTGGATTAGAAGACTTAGCTGACGAATTTGTAGCAATCAATAATGAAATTGCAGATTATGGCCATAAATTAGGCTTGCATGTTTGGACGCATAATTGTCGCGGAAACTACCAAAGCCGTCACGCTGCAGGTGGTTCCTATGCAGCAATTGCTGAAAAATTTTTACGTGATCAACATTACGACCGTTTCTTTTTAGAATGGGATGATGATCGAGCTGGCGACATTTCTGCATTGGAAGTCTTAAAAGATCGTCCAGATGTTTCAGTTGTTCTAGGTCTTCTTTCAAGCAAAACAAATACATTAGATGATGAAACACGCGTTGTTGCATTATTGGATAAAGCCAGCACCATTTTACCAAAAGAACGTCTGTATCTTTCTCATCAATGCGGGTTTGCCTCTTGTGATTGCGGGAATGAGTTGACCCAAGAACAACAATGGCAAAAAATTAACCAAGGACAAAAAATTGCCCAGGCTTACTGGGGAGAATAATCGATAAAAAACCTATTCATTCATACTATTGCGTTCTTTCAAATCGTTTCTTGACGAAGAACGATACGCACTTGTTATGAATGGATAGGTTTTTAGTTATCGGCTTTGCAAGCTAGTCATCACTAGGCATCTGCTTTTTTGACAAATTCTGCTTTTAGTTTCATCGCGCCGAAGCCATCTACTTTGCAATCAATTTGATGGTCTCCCTCAACGAGACGAATGGCTTTCACCTTTGTCCCCTGTTTGATGGAACCACTTGCGCCCTTCACTTTTAAATCTTTGATCACGATAACATTATCTCCATCAGCTAAACGGGCACCATTGCGATCAAGGACAACTAATCCCTCTTCAACCTTCTGTTCTTCACCAGCAACCCATTCATGAGCACACTCTGGACAAATCAATAAGCCGCGATCTTCATACGCGTATTCACTGTTACACATTGGACAATTTGGTAGTTTTGACATAAAAGACTCCTTTCGTATTTATTTAAAAGTTCAGTTTTTTTCATAAAAGACGCCATCTAAAAACAACCCTTGAGCAGGTACAGTTTCCCCTGCCGCCTGGCGAATTTTGGCTTGAAAAATATCGTCAATCTGATTGACGGTCATTTCCCCCTTCCCCACTGCTAAGATCGTTCCCATCATAATCCGCACCATTTTGTATAAAAAACCATCGCCTCGGAACACAAAGCGAATCATCGCTTCTTCTTTTTCCATCTCGATGGACTCAATCGTTCGAACGGTTGATTTTTTAGACTTCTTTAAAGCGGAAAAACCAAGAAAATCATGTGTGCCCGTTAATCTTAGACAAGCTTCTGTCATAGCCTCCCAATCAAGCGGTTCTGCTACATAAAAATGATAGTTGCGATTGAACGCAGAAGGAAGCTCTGCGTGTCGTACATAATAACTATATTGCTTACTCACCGCATTGTATCTTGCATGGAAACGTTCTGGTACCTCGTCAATACTGGTCACTACAATGTCTTTTGGCAAGTACGTCAAAAAGAAATGATGCATCTCTGCCAACGATTTATTGCAATTTGTTTTAAAATTGGCGACCTGACCGCGTGCGTGTGTTCCTGCATCGGTTCGACCAGATCCGATCAACTCAGTGGTTTCTCCCGTTAGTTGACTGACAATCTTCTCTAATTTCCCTTGTATGGTTTTATCCGAGTCCCCTAATCGTTGCCACCCTTGGTATCTGGTTCCATCATATTCAATGATTAATTTTATATTTCTCATGTACCTACTCCTTATCGTATTTTGCACACTCTTTAATCTACCATATTTTTAACAATCGGATAAACAATGCTACGATTTTTTTTGTTTTCTTGCTATACTATTTAGATATCACGGTGTTCAAAAAATGCTAAGGAAATCTTCAAATAAATTTCAAGCTTTTCTTATAGAATAAGAGAAAAAAAGAGGAAACTTTGTGAAGAAAAAACGACGTAGATTAAAAAAGAAATACCGCAGACGATTGCAACTCATCCTCATTCTAGGCATTGTTGGTTTCGTAGTAGTCCATAAACTAAATAATCGTTCTACCGACACGCAACAAACAACGATGACGACTGTTGCCCCCAAAAAAATAATCAAAAGAACATTTACGAAAACGCCCTATGTTCAGGCAACAGTGGATACAAGCAATTTGGATGTAAACACAGCTACGGATGCTGACTACTCTGTGCCAATTTATGAAACGGCTTCAACTTCAAGTACAGTCATTGGTCAAACATACGATGGCGTATGGTCAGATTATCATGGAACAGAAGGGGCATTCTATAAAATAAAAACACCAGACAATTTAGTTGGATACATTGAAAAAGAGCATGGAAAAAAGGCAACTTATAAAGTACAAACTACCATCAACTCGTTAGATGAATTGACCGTTGTTTTAGATCCAGGACATGGTGGCGATGATGTCGGATCATTGGATAACACGGAAACGATTTATGAAAAGACCCTAACACTTGCAACGGCGAAAACGGTTAAAAAAACACTGGAAGTGGCCGGTATCAATGTAATCATGACACGGACAAAAGATAGTGAGTACACGCGTCTGGCCAACGTTGCTGAAATAACCAATAATGCCAATGCCAATTTATTCATTAGTTTTCATTACGATAATTATGATTATGCCAACCAAGCAGAGGGCTATACGACCTATTATTACTATGACCATTCCGAAGCGTTCGCCAATACTATTCATACTCAACTAGCTGCAAACAATTCATTGTCAGATCGAGGAGTTCAAGTCGCCAACTATATGGTCCTACGAAACACATTCGTCCCGGGTATTCTATTGGAATTGGGTTATTTAAACAACGACAATGACCTTGCAATTATGAATACCGCCAACTATCGACAAATGGTGGCAGACGCCATCCTTGCTGGCATCGAAAATTATTATAATCTTTCTAAGTAACTATCTCCACGAAAAAAGAGTCTCTCCTTTGTTTTCTGATGAAACCAACAAAGTGAGTTAGACTCTTTTTTGTGATTCTTACAGACGTGCAAGTGCATCGCTCAGTGAATAGACTGTTTTACCATGGATATCACACGTCGATTGTGCATGCATTAAAGAACTCACCACGGCCTCTTCTACAACAGAAACCGTCATTCGAAAGCAATCGTCCATGAGGTTTTCAGCAAGAACGGTTCGCATTGACCATGCAGATTCGGCAAAATGTGCCACCCGATTTGCCGTAGAGAAGGCCAAACTAACTTCCCCACTTCCATTGCCAATAAACGAGCCCGTTCGAGTAATCCCGACGCTCGTCCGTTTGGCAAGTCGCTTTAATTGCCTTACATCTAAAGGCAAATCAGTTGCTAGAATAGTGATAATACTGCCTTTTTCTACTTTTTTTTCTGCCTGAATGACTTTTTTTAATTCTTTGCCAATAGCACGATGATTAATAACCAAATCTTCTAGCGAACCAAAATTTGAAAGCACCAATGCCCCCATCGTAAAGGTCTGACCATCGAAGGTAATTTGCCTAGATGCTGAACCAATCCCACCTTTTAAATCATAACAGCACATGCCAGTCCCAGCGCCAACAGCACCTTCCGCAAATGTTTCGGTACAAGCTGCAAATGCTTGCTGAATCGTTTCTTCCGTTACTGATAGTGTTCGAATGGCATTGATTTGCCCATCATTGCATTCCATAACAATTGGATTGACCGTTCCCGTAGAGATCCCGATTTCTGGATTTTCTGCTAACAAGCGCCGTACCAGCGCTTGATAAGCCGTTCCGACAGCCAACGTATTCGTCAATACAATCGGTGTCTCCAGTGTTCCGAGTTCTTCCACCTGCATAAAACCAGTGCTTTTTCCAAAACCATTGATTACATGCATAGCTGCAGGTAATTTTTCACGAAATACATTGCCTGTTGCAGGTTGAATCACTGTCACACCAGTTTGAACCTTGCCAAGCCGTACCGTTTGATGTCCGACAGTAATCCCAGGAACATCGGTCAGAAGATTCAACGGACCCTTGTGCCAACGTTTATCAGGTTGATTATAGTCATCTTGAAAGTCTTGCCATCCCATCGTTTTTCTCCTTTTGATTTTACTAATCCAAATACAAAGCTTGCAAGTCTTTTTGATCTTGAGTACTTAGTAGCAACGCTTCCTTCGCATACTCTTGCATACTGCCATATTTCGTTTCAATCAATTGATACGCGTGATCCAAATAACTGGCCGATACTTCCATCGCAATTTTGACACCTGCAATTTGCTGTTTGGTCGCTCCTTGTTTCGCCAACTCAGCAAACATGCTCTCATTTGGTTTTGCCCGCTGGATATTTGTTTGCAAATAATCTTGATAAATCGCGTCACGGGAAATTCCTAATAATTCTAACGCATAGACAGTCGCCATTCCTGTACGATCCTTGCCAGCAAAGCAATGGAACAACACGCCCCCGGTTTCTGTTGCGAGCAATTGCTCAAAGTATTGGCGATATCCTCTTTGAGCTCCTTCATTCATCACTAAATTGGTATAAATCTGCTTCATGTGACGATCGACAGCTTCTAATTCTCCTGCTTGCAACAATGCATCCATACTGGCATTTTCTTTGACATCTTTCATAATATCAATCCATTGGTAATCAATGGTGTGTAGCGCATCATCTGGCCGTTTTTCCAGTTCGTCTTCACTACGCAAATCAATCACTTTTGTCAGTTGATGTTGAGCTAAAACTTTTTTCCCTTCTTCGTCTAGTTGCACCAATTCTCCTGAGCGCAAAAGACGATTGGGTTTGATGACTTTGTCTTCTTTTGTTTTTACCCCACCTAAATCTCGAAAATTCACTAAATTCATGCGATACCTCCTGTATTATTCTTCCTCTTTTTGCATACGTTGGCGATTTAATTCCGCTTTTATCCGTGGTTCTGGGGCGTATTGCTCCTCCCAACCACTTGGTTTTAAAATTTTATGTGTCTTTTCATCATAATGAGGTTGACCATCAGGAAACATTTTCCCCATATTTGCATCATGAACAATTGCAAAGAGCGGTTCTGGGTTGACACCCATGAGGACAAACGATCCATAGGTAAAATACAGTAAATCAATTAAAGCATCCACCTGTCCAACCAGTACATCTTCAACCGGTTGATGTTTGGTTTGAATCTTTTGAACCGCTTCATCGATTTTTTGATGAAGGCCATCAACCAATGATTCGAATACCTCAGGTTGATTATTCGCTGTTGCATAAAGCAATTCAACGATCTCCTCTATTTTAAATCCTGCGCGGTTCAACATCTGTTCGGCTTGAAAAGCCTGCGGTATTTGACTTCCTGGTGCATCAAATTTTTGATGAAATGCTTGAACTTTTTCAAATGGTGTCTGTGACATGTTCTATTTTGCCTCCCTTTCTTTTGACTAGGTTGTTATCAATCTATCACATTTTTGGCAAAAAGTAACATCTTTTCAAGCAACTTATTTCGTGCTATAATTTTATCTAGTTTTAATAACTAGATAAAATTATTATTGAAATAAAGAGGATGCGTTTATGGAACAGATACATGAAAAACTATTAGCTTGGGCAGATGAATTACAGTCTTTTCATTTGCCTAAATGGGAAGAATTACCTGATTTAGAATTGTATATGGATCAAGTTTTAACCGTAATCGACAAATACCTTTCACCGGTAATTCAATCAGAAAAGCATCCATTGCTAACTGCAGCAATGGTCAATAACTATGTCAAATTGCACATTATTCCCGCACCAATTAAAAAAAAGTACAACCGTAAACACTTGGCCTTTTTATTGGCCATTACTTCGCTCAAGCAAGTGCTAACAATCAATGAAATTCGAACAGGGATCCTTTTTCAAGGGAAGCAGGTCGGCATTCGCAAGGCCTATGATCTGTTTTGTTGCGAGCAAGAAGAAGCCATTCATTTTATCAAACAGCAAATTGATGGGCCTATCCGTTTGGAAAAACAAGCAACCCCTTTGGAATTAATTGCAGTAAAAGCAGCCACTCGCTCCTTTGCAGAGAAACTGCTCGCCGAAAAAATGATTGAACTGGAACAACAGTATTTAGAGAAGGTGGAAAAAAGTGAATAAAGAAAAAATAGCTGTCTTAGTTGACTCAGGTACGGATTTGCCTACTGCATATAGTCAATTACCCAATGTATATACGATACCCTTACAAGTTATCTACAAAAATCAAGTATACCGTGACAAAATAGATATTACCCCAGAAGAAGTCTACAAACGATTACCAGAAGAAATTCCTTCTACTTCGCTGCCAGCGGGATCAGAAATTGCTAAAGTACTGACCAAAATTATGACAGATGGTTATGAAAAAATCATCGCCGTCGCTATTTCAAGCGGATTAAGTGGAACGTATAACGTTTTACGATTGCTCGCCGAAGATACAGAACTGGAGATGTTTGTCTTAGATACCAAAAACATTGGCATCGCCGCTGGACTACAAGCCATCCATGCGATTGAGCTGATTGATGAAGGCAAGTCTTGGCATGAAATCAGCCAGCAATTAGAAAAAGACGTCCCTAAAACAAAGATATATTTCAATGTAGCTACGTTGGAATATTTACAAAAAGGGGGCCGGATTGGCTTGGTTTCCTCCTTGATTGGCACAGCTTTGCGTCTGTTTCCAACTATCTCCTGTAATGAAAACGGGATTTATTATACCGTTGCTAAAACACGTGGAAGAAAAAAAAGCCTCGAACACTTACTTACGCTTCTAAAAAAAGATATTGGCACACATGTCAGATACCGCATCGCGATTGCCCACGGGGATGCGTTAGAAGAAGCGCTGTGGCTCAAAGGACTAATCGAACACACTTTTCCGACAGTTGAAAAGATTTTCTTTGATACAATCTCACCTGCCTTAGTTGTCCATACAGGTCCAGGATTGATTGGACTGGGCGTGCAAGTACTCGATTAATCGTCTATGAATTCTTAATAAAAGAACATGTTTCAGATGGATCCGGAAAGATTAACCGGAAAATCGAAAACATGTTCTTGTTGTTTATTCGTCAAACCATCGCATCTTTGCTAGATACGCATCTGGATAGGCTAACTGGAGTGATTTTAGAAAACGTGGCATCTCCTGGATGATTCGGTTTTCATCCTCTACTAATTGTTGAAACATTTGCTTTTCTTCGGGCGTTGCACGCTTTTTAAAGTATCCCCAGATATGTTCCGCAACAACACGGGTTGTCTTTGAGGTAGGGGACACTTCTTCTAAAGAGGCCAAAATCGTTGCATAGTGCACTTGCTTTTCATCAGACCACTGATTATTCTTGGCCAATTGTCGAATAGCATTGTATGCTTGTTGCGACCTTCCCATCACCCAATATTTATTTTGTGCCCAAGATTTTTGAAATTCTTGTAACCCTCGATTTTCATCATTCATATTCTTTCACTTCCACTTTGTTCGCACGCCTGATGGTCCAGCCAATCAATCCCAATCACCCCACCGATGACACTTGAAATTTGGCGAAAAGTGGCTAAACTACTTGTGATTGCACGATTGCCTATAATCTGTTCTTGCGCTTGAAATAATTGTTGCAATGAAAAACCTTGAATATGACCGGCCAAAACCCCAACATGAGGACAAATTGATGCGTGATGGCTCCTTTGTTTTGAGTCACTTTTTTTACAACTAATTATTGTTCTTTATGAAGCGTCGTTGTTGCCAAGTATTGGCGATTTAACCAAAGATTCAACAAGAACAGACCATAGCTGAAAAATAGAAATCCCTCAAAAATGCGTTTCTCAAAAAAGACCGTACAAAATCCCAAGAAAAGAATGCCAAATAGAGCCCCCTCAAAATAATTGCCCAAGCGTCTCACCAAAAATGAGAAACTAACGGTTGCACCCAACATGCCTACAGCATAGGGTCCATATAATAGCCAAGCAGTGGACGCTTGACCATAACATTGACTAACATAGATTGCTCCAAAAAGAATCAAATAATTTCCCAAAACACCATTGAAAAAACAAAGGACATTTATGCTTTTAGCCACTTTCCATTTCGTTCGCTGATTTTTTGTCTGAATAAAAAACAAGAAAAATAAGATACAGAAACCGAAAAGAGCCAATTCAATTTCTCGTTCAGAGTTGACCAATCGTCCAATCCGAAGAAGAAAAATCAACGCCCCCATTCCCAAAAACAACAAACTTTCCTTCTTAGAAACAAGTGTGTTCCATTCTTTAACGGATAGTCGTTGCACTTTCTCCCGCTGAATTGCTTCACGAATATACTGAAACCCAATAAGATAGAATAGGAAATAAAGAGCAAAAGACAACGTAAATCGCCAAGCACCGGCGATTGATAGACCGCCTAAAAGAAGCACAATCCCGATACTAAGCAAACTATAGTGAATTGTGACTTCTTTGTTAGGTTGATAGTGATTCACTGTCAGGTTGGCGATTGCTAGCCAGGATGAACTTAACCCAATCAATATTCCTGCAACAACATAGTATCCAAAGAAAAAGGTCCCCAACATTGCAAAAAATGTACCCATCAGACCAGATAGAAGCGCTAGCCGCCCGATGTCAACACTTGAAACAACTGATTTGGCTTCGTTGATAAAGAAAATCCCCACAAGCTGTACAGTATAAAAACAACCGAAAGGCAAAACTGAAAGCAACAAGTGACCATCACTCAAGCCTAAAAACAATATAAATGGCACAATATTTAAGGTATTCGCTAATAAAAATACATTCGTTTTCCCATATTTGTAACAGAAAGAGTTGATTGTCTGCATGTTTCCCTCCAAATAATTATTTTTTTCAAACTTATTTCCGTTTATCACTTTCCTCATTTTTTCATATCCAAGAAAAACAGGCAAGAATTTAATGATCTTTTTCCAACCATTCACCAACTACTTTCCCCTTTTATTCGTGGCTACTCTTTTTTCCTTTTTACAACAAAAAAGTTGAAAACACTGTAAACACAGTCTTTCCAACTTCATTTTTTATTATTCACAAATCAATGACGTGGGACGGATTCACCAAAGCGATAAAATTGTGATTTATCCGAAAAATTGGCCATATATTGACTATTCCAACCTGCTCGTTGGCCAATGACACCCAATGCCATCATTGCTTTTTCCTCCTCCTCTGGAAAATGTAGCCGACCTTTGATTGCCATACTACGAATGTAATTCACCATGTGGTTGATTAATACCTCAGGATCTTTCGCTTTATCTAACGTTGCGTGGACTTGATGCAAAACATCGATAATATCTAGTAACTCCGGCGATGGTTGCTTTCTTTCTTGTAATTGCGTTACTAATTTTATAATCTCTTGTTTCGCTTGCTCACAAAGCAATTGCTTTTCCACATTTTTCTTCATTTTTGCACCTCTCTCACTCTCTCAACTAGATTATTCCTCTTCCTTAGTACTTTTGCAACTAAGTAAATTCCCAATAATCGAACCATGATGTAAAAAACTATCTGCATTCGTACTTAATGTAAAAAAATTGAAATCTTTTTTTCAAAATGCTTCTTAGCCAATTATTCAATTCTTGCTCTACTAATCAAAAAAAAGCAACCTATTCTCAAAAGAATAAAGTTGCAATTTATCTAGTAAAAAATCCGTTGAAACCCATCGATCGTATGGTTAACGTCCAAATAGTCTACGTAATTGGACGTTAACTCTTTTCATTGACGAGATGTGATTTTAGTGAAAAATTGTGCAGAGTCTCCCCTATTTGATACACACTAAAATTAAAAATTCTATTTTTAACCGGCTAATTCTTCAAATTGTGAATTGTAGAGAGCTGCATAATAGCCGTTTTGAGCCAATAATTCTTCGTGTGTGCCTTGTTCTTTGATATCCCCATCTTGCATGTATAGAATCTTATCCGCATCTTTGATAGTAGATAACCGATGTGCAATAACGAAAGAAGTACGACCAGCCATTAAATTATTCATTGCTTGTTGAATCAAAACTTCTGTTCTGGTATCAACAGAAGAAGTCGCTTCATCGAGAATTAGAATTGGTTTATCTGCCAAGATTGCTCGTGCAATTGTTAATAATTGTTTTTGACCTTGCGAGATATTGGACGATTCTTCATTTAAAACCATATTGTATCCACCAGGCAATGTTTCAATAAAGTGATGCACATGAGCTGCCTTTGCAGCTGCGTAAACTTGCTCATCTGTTGCTTCAAGATTCCCATAGCGCAGGTTTTCCATGATGGTTCCTTTAAACAGCCAAGTATCTTGTAACACCATCCCAATATTGGATCGTAAATCCGCCCGATTGAAATCTTTGATATTGTGCCCATCAATTTTAATTGCACCGGAATTCACGTCATAAAAACGCATTAATAGTTTGACCATTGTTGTCTTACCGGCCCCTGTTGGACCAACAATTGCGATTGTTTCACCAGGATTGATATGACTCGAAAAATCATTGATAATAATTTTATCTGGCGTATAGCCAAAGTGAACATTTTCAAAGTCCACTTCACCGCGAACGCGGCCGATTTTCACCGGATTTTCCACCGTTTGTGCTTCTTCTTTTTCATTCAAAAATTCAAAAACACGTTCCGCCGCTGCGGCCATTGATTGCAACATATTAGATACTTGTGCCATTTGAGCAATTGGTTGTGTCAAGTTCCGCACATATTGAATAAACGCTTGGATATCACCAACAGTAATATTGCCATTATAGGCAAAAATTCCTCCGACAATCGCTACTGCCACATAACCCAAGTTCCCAACAAAATTCATGATTGGTTGCATCAATCCAGATAAGAATTGTGATTTCCATGCAGATTTAAAAAGAATTTCATTTTGTTTGGTAAATTCTTTCAAAGCATTTTCTTCATCATTAAAGAGGTGTACGATATTGTATCCACCCACTGTTTCTTCTACCTGTCCATTGATTTTTCCTAAGTATTTTTGTTGTGTTTTAAAATGTTTTTGCGAGAATTTCACAACAAACAAAATTAATACTAAAGAGATGGGAACAATTAAAATAGCAACTCCTGTCATTTGTACAGAAATTGAAAGCATCATGACGATGACTCCAATAACGGTGAACGTAGAAGTTATTAATTGTGTAATTGATTGGTTGAGTGACTGACCTAATGTGTCCACGTCATTTGTAATACGCGAAAGCACCTCACCTGTTGTTCGACTTTCAAAATAATTCATCGGCATGCGATTAATTTTTTCAGAAATCTCTTTTCTCATTCGATAGGTAATTTTTTGAGTAATACCTGACATCACCCATCCTTGAATAATTCCAAAAATGGATGCTACTGCATACAAACCTAACATGAATAAAAGAATTGAACCAATTTTATCAAAATTAATGCCACCAGTTCCTTGATACTTTTTGATTAATCCATTAAATAATTCGGTGATGGCTTTTGATAAAATTTTTGGACCCCAAATATTAAAGATTGTGGATGCGCCAGCAAATATCATGACCATAAAAATAGCCAATTTATACGCACCCATGTAGGACAATAGTTTTTTCATTGTTCCCTTAAAATCTTTTGCTTTTTCAACTGGGCCCATTCCGCCTCTAGGACCCATGCCTCGACCACCTCTAGGACGGCGTGGTTGTTTTTCTTCTGCCATTTTCTTCGCCTCCTATTCTGCTTCCAAGCCTAATTCTGCATTGCTTAATTGTGATGAAGCAATTTCTTGGTACACTGCTGATGTTGCCATTAACTCCTCATGTGTTCCTTGAGCGACTATTCGACCTTCATTTAAGACGATAATCTTGTCAGCATGCAAAATAGTCGAGATTTTTTGGGCAACAATCAATTGTGTAATGCCTTCCACATGTTTGGCTAATGCACCACGTAGAGCGACATCCGTTTTGCTATCCAAGGCAGAAAGAGAATCGTCTAGGATCAAAATTTTGGGCTCCTTAGCAAGTGCACGTGCAATGGCCAAACGTTGTTTTTGTCCTCCAGATACATTGGTACCACCTTGTGAAATTTCCCGTTGATATCCAGCTTCATTGGATTGAATAAATTCTTCTGCTTGAGCGATCATTGCAGCTTTTTTCATTTGTTCATCCGATATTCCTTCAGTATTTCCAAATTTAATATTTGATTCAATATCACCTGAGAATAACACACCTTTTTGAGGAACAAATCCAATCAATTCATGCAACTTATGCAAGCTCATTTTACGAATATCTACGCCATCAATCGTTATGCTGCCTTCTGTTACATCAAACATACGAGGTACTAGGTTAACAATGGTTGATTTTCCAGAACCAGTCGAACCGATAATGGCCGTCGTTTGACCAGGATTGGCCGTAAAATTAATATGGTGGAGAACATCTTCTTTTGCTTCTGGATAGCGGAATGACACCTTTTCAAATTTCACAACACCTTGAAAGTCTTGTTGATCTTGAGGTTGTTCAGGATCATTAATAGTAGGCTTCGTTGCCAATACTTCATCCACACGTCCTGCAGAAACATTTGCACGCGGCAAAATAATGGAAACCATCGATAACATCATAAAAGCCATGACAATCAACATGGTATACGTAATGAAGGCCATCATATCACCAACTTGTAATTTTCCGGCTTCCATATTGTGGCCACCAACCCAAACAATCAAGACCGAAACACCATTCATCAAGAGCATCATCACAGGGAACATGATGGACATCGCACGATTGACAAACATTTGGGTTTTCATTAAATCTTTGTTGGCACCATCAAATCGCTTTTCTTCATATCTTTCACGTGAAAATGCTCGGATGACAGGCAACCCAGTTAAAATTTCCCGGGAAACCAAGTTCACTCGGTCGACCAATGTTTGCAAACTTTTGAATTTTGGCATCGTTGTTCCTAATAACGTCAAAACCAATAGTAATACGGCTCCCACAGCTACACCAATAATCCAACCCATTCCAGTGCCTGTTTTGTATACGTGATAAATCCCGCCAAGTCCCAATATAGGTGCGTACAAAACTAAACGGATAATCATGACTAATCCTAATTGAATTTGTTGAATATCGTTTGTGCTACGCGTGATTAAAGACGCTGGTGAAAATTGATCCATTTCAGCATTCGAAAATTGTAATATTTTCCGAAACTGGCGTTCGCGCAAGTGTTTTCCTACTGCTGACGAAACAAGGGCGGCAATTAGACCAACTAAAATTGAGGCAATTGCAGAGATAAAGGTCAATACGACCATTTCTGTTCCTTTTTTTATCATATAGTCTGTTTGAATCGTCTTCGTATTAACATTTAGCGCTTTGTACTCTGCTAAAGTCACTTGGATGCCGACTGTCTTAAGGGAATCCTCACCCAAGTCACCTAACTCTTCTTTCGTTGACTTTCTTGCTGCCAATACTTTTTCTGGCATTGCATCGTTTGTCTTTTTGATCTCATCGGCTAGTGTCTGAGCTTGCAAACCAATCGTTTGGGCTTGTTCCCCAAGTTCCTTTGCCTTGGCAGCTTCACTTTGGGCAGTGGCTAAATCCCCTTTTGCTGCCGCTGCTTGGGCTTGTTCTCCAGCAACTTTTGCTTGGGCACCTAACGTTTGAGCCTGTGTACCCAAACTTTTTGCTTCTTGCCCTTTTTTGCCCAAAGCTTGGTAATCCTCTAAAATAGTTTTGGCGGAATTTTCTTTTTTCATATTTTTTGTCTGAGAAGAAGCCAGCATAAACATAGGAAGTTCAAAGATTTTTGATAATTTTTCTTTGCTCATTCCTTTTTGCAAGTTTAACTGATAGACCGTCACTTTTTCACCTTTGATGGTCTCAGTTGTTTTTTTATAATTTTCTTTAATCGTTTGTTTCTCAGCATCGGTCATAAATAGTTCGATTGCTGAGAGTGTGGATTCACGGATTTTATCTGGAGCAACTTCTTCCAGACCTCCTTGTTGGATACCAACATCCACAATGTCAGAGGTAATACTAGGCAATGATAAATCACTATTTGCCTGAACCACTAACAAAAGTAAAGCAGCCAAAATGGCATACCAATATTTCCCTAGATACTTAAATAATTTCACTTTTGCAACCTTCTTTACTTATTATTTTCTTGTGTCACGGTTGACTCATGGGCCGATTGGCAAGCACCTGACTTTATCCAACTGATTTTCCGCTGTAAGTCTTTTATGCTTTGATTGACATCATAATGCTCATCCTCTGCTAAATGACGATAGGCTTCAATAATTGTTGAAAAAACACTATGCATCAACATATGAAGCAACATCCTCAATTCATGAGTATCTTCAATTTTCAGATTGGATTGATCAATATATGCCCACATCTTTTGCTGATCCTTCATGTGTTGTTCTCTTTGAATACGCGCATCCAATTTTCGACTGGGACTCATTTCTGGTGAGACCTTATTGAAAGAATGATAATCCATATTCATAAATAGATTTCGATAGAAACTTGCATGTTTATCCTTCAATACATTCGTAATCATTTTCTCAGAGAAACACTCAAATCCCGAAAACAAATCACCATCGTGTTGCTGAATAGTAGTTAGTAAATCTCGAAAACTGGATTTGCGTAAATTATTAAAGTAGTAATAATACAAATCTTCCTTATCTTCGAAATACTGATAGAAACTGCCTCGCGGAATTTCAGCATCTTTTACGATATTCGAGATAGAAGCATCTTTTAAAGGATGTTTTGAAAATTCTTTTTCCGCAGCTTTCATAATGCGTTTCTTTTTTCCCTCCGTTAAATGGAAAAACGTTTCTTTTGGCACATTCTCACCCCTTTATTTACAACACAGCACAAAAATGACACAATGTCATATGACATTGTGTCATTTAGAATACGCTCATTTCGTTTCTTTTGCAAGAGAAAAAACCTTAAACTTATTTAAAAAAAATTGCAGGTAAGTTGTAAAATGAAATGCATAAAGAAATAAACAAAAAAAATCATGTAGATACGTTATACTTAAAAGCGACAAAACCATAAGTATGAAAGAGGTATCTACATGACTAAAGCCAATTATACCACAGAAAATCGTCACTTTAAGCACCTTTCTGACATCCAACGTGGAAAATTAGAACAAATGGCAAAATGTGGCACCTATACACAAGCTGAAATGGCGTGCGAATTAGGTGTCAGTCAATCGACTGTTTCCCGCGAATTGAGACGCGGAAAAACGCGCCAACTTGACTATCAACGTAACTACTACGAACAGTATATCGCGGTCTCAGGTGCACG